>CAZBBD010000053.1:0-3655 GCA_964490315.1 uncultured Candidatus Saccharibacteria bacterium | reverse complement strand
TGTTGAAATTAAATAACCGGAATCTAAATATCCCCCGACAGAAGTAGCTAAATTAGCTTCCCCTCCTAAAATTTCAACATTTTCTTTTTCAGAGATTTTAGTCTCATCAGAAAAAGAATCAGAAAATAAGTCGCCTCCCCAACGAGAAAGAGTATCTATTGAGAAGGCACTAACATTATCAATACAAAAACTGACCGGAGTTAGCCCTCCCTCAAAAACCTCTTGGTGGGGTCTGGCATAACACTCATTGTTTGGAGTAGCTACCTTGTCTATTCCATAACTACGGCTAGTATTATAATCGGTTTTAGAAACAACCACCTTATATGTTGAGGCAGTTAAGGGAATATCTGTTTCTCCAGTAAACGGTGTATCAAAAACAACTAAATCTTCGGTTATTGGATCAAAGATTTCAATTAAAGAGTTTTCTACCATTATTCCAAAAGCATCAAAGACTTTAACCGAAAGAAGCCCGCCGGGCTGGGTTTGACAAGAAGCTAATTCCTGAACTTTATTTTTAGGAGCAATATCGGTAACTAATTTCACTTCTCCTCCAAATTGGCCCGACCAGGAAACTTTAATTTCTACAGTTTTATAATCCCAATCACAATCATCTGCTCCCCCTAATCCATCAGCACTATCTGAGACATATTCAATCTTTCTTTCAATTGTATATTCAACATTATTAAGGATGACAGTACTCGTTGACTCTAAAGTGCCAGTTGGAGTTGGCAACACTCCAGCAATAATCCCCACGTCTTCATAGAGTAAATTCCTAATCATTTCTATTTGTTGATTGGCAATAGCAGTAGCAGTAATTTTATTTTTCGATTGACTTGCTACTTTTAATCCTAATTGATAAGCACCAAAAATTCCCAAAAAAATAATTAACATCAAAGCTATGCCCACTATTACATCAATAAGGGTAAACCCCGCACCACTTTTTTTAGGAAAGTGATGTGGAGTAAAACTTTTTTGAGATTTTTTTAAGGTTTGAGACTTCATTAAACTGCCCCTAACATTGAATACATGGGTTGAATCATTGAGATAGCAAAAAAACCAACTACGGCTCCAATTAAAAGTATCAATACTGGTTCAATTACTGAAGCTAAATTCTTAGTAGCATTAGTTACTTCAGCTTCAAAAAAATCAGCTAATTTTATTAAAATATCTGAGGTTTGACCAGTTTCTTCACCAACTGCCAGCATTTGAATAACAAACGGAGGATAAATATTTTGATATGGCTCTAAAGCTTCGGAAAGTTTTTGGCCTTTTTCCACTTTTTTAACCGATTCAATTATTGCTGATTTAAAATAGATATTTCCTAAAGTTCCAGAAAGAATTTCTAAAGATCTAACCAAAGGTACTCCGGATTTAATTAAAGAGCCCAGGGTTCTTGTAGTACGAGCAGAATTGGTTTTTTTAACAATTGGTGAAATAGTTGGAATCTTTAAAATAATGGCATCTATCAGTTTTTTTCCTCCTTTGGTTTTTAAAATTATTCTAGAAAAAAAAGCAAAAAGGAAAATTATTAAAATAACTAAAAACCATTTTTCAACAAAAAAATTACCTAAAAACATTACGAATTTGGTGGTAATTGGGAGTTCAACACCAAGTCCCTCATAAACTTCAGCCATTTTCGGAACAACTATAATTAACATTAATATTCCGATTCCCACCATAGCCCCAACTATTACTGTAGGATAGATCATCGCTCCCTTTATTCTTGACTTCAATTCGTGCTCTCTCTCCAGTTGTTGAGTTAAGCTTTTTAAAACCTGGTCTAAGGTACCGGATTCTTCTCCGATTTTCATCATATTTTGATAAAGATCAGAAAAAATATTAGGATATTTAGCTAAAGATTCAGAAAAGCTTTTCCCTTGAGTTATTTCTTCAGTTATTTCTAATATTGCTTTTTTAAAAATTTCATTTTTTGATTGTAAAGCTAAAACCCTCAAGGCTGTGGGTAAAGAGAGACCAGCTGAAATCATTACCTGAAGATTCCTAGTAAAGATTAGTTTTTCAGTTAAGGGCACGCCTCCAAATAGAGAAAAATTCATTTTAAATTTTCTTTTTTTAGCCCTTTTCTCTTCTAAAACAGCTGAAACTAATATAAAACCTTGCTGACGCAAGGTTCTAGCTAATTCAAATTTATTTTTAGCTTCTGAAACTCCTGATTTTTCTTCTCCTTTGAAAGATTTAGCAATATAGGAATAGCTTGGCATTTTATTCTATAATAACACGTAATGCTTCCTCGATCGAGGTGATTCCTTGGGCAGCCTTAACAAAAGCATCTTCAATCATTGTTCTCATTCCTTCTTTTTGAGCTTGTTTTTGAATTTGGTTAGAAGTAGCCGCCTTAGTAATCAATTCTTTAATTGATTCAGTTGCTGGCAGAACTTCATAGATTCCAATTCGGCCCTTATAACCTTCCGGACACTCTTTAGAAGCTTTTGGTCGATAAAACTTAATCTCTTTAAAATTAGTTGTTGATTTTATTGTTTTTTCCTCTTTTAAAACCTCTAAAATTCTATCTAAATCGCAGTATCTCTTTATATTTTTCAATTCAGAATCAGTTAAATTATACTCCTCTTTTTCTTCACAAAGTCGTCTAACTAATCTTTGGGCTAAAATAACATTTAAAGTAGAAGAAATTAAAAATGGCTCTGCTTTCATATCAATCAATCGAGGAATGGCTCCGGCAGCATTAGTAGTATGCAAAGTAGATAGAACTAAATGGCCAGTTAAAGCAGCGTTGATAGCTAAACCTGCAGTTTCATTATCTCTAATTTCTCCCACCATAATAATGTCGGGGTCCTGCCTGACTAAAGCCCTTAAACCATTAGCAAAAGTTAGTCCTATTTTCGGTCTAACTTGAGTCTGATTAATTCTTGGCATTCGATACTCAATTGGGTCTTCAATTGTAGAAATATTTACTCCAGGATCATTCAGAATTTCCATCATTGCATATAAAGTAGTAGTTTTACCACAGCCAGTAGGACCAGTTACTAGAATCATTCCCACTGGTTTTCTTAGATTTTCTTGAACTCGTTCTAAAGTCTCCTCCCTTAGGCCCAATCCTTCTAAAGTATAAGCTTTGGTTGTTTCTGATAAAAGCCGCATTACAATTTTCTCTCCATTAAATACTGGCAAAATTGAAACCCGAATTGAATATCGATATTCTTCAGCTTCAACTTTAAATCTTCCATCTTGAGGCAATCGATGTTCATCTAATTTTAAATTAGATAGCACTTTTATTCTAGCTACAATTCCTGAAGCAGCTGTTTTTGGTAAAGTCATAGCATCCCTCAAAATTCCATCGATTCGATAACGAATTAAAACTTCTTTTTCCGTTGGTTCAACATGAATATCAGAAGATCGTTGTAAAATAGCATGTTTTAATAAAGTATCAACAATTCTAATTACCGGTAATTCCCCAGCCACTTTTTGAAGTTCTTCTTTCTCTTCTACTATTTCTTCTTTAATCGGCTTTATCTCTTCCACTTCTTTTTTAATTATTTCCCCAAATTCAACCTTAAGTGTTTTTTGATATTGACGTAGAACATTCTTAATTGCCTGGGGAGTAGTAAGCCTGGGTAAAATTTTCAACCCCGACTCCGTTTTTTTAATAAATTCGATCGTCCTTAAATCTTCCGGA
>CAZBBD010000052.1:0-3719 GCA_964490315.1 uncultured Candidatus Saccharibacteria bacterium | reverse complement strand
CATCTGCATTTTTGAAACCAAGATTAAACCCAGCAAAGAACTGTTTACTTCTCCAGTCAAACCCTTTGATAAATTGGCTAAAAATATTTTGCCTTCATCCATTATTTTACCCAAATCAAAACCGCAGCGTGATTGGCCGATAATATTTCGCATCATTTCGTTTTCAATAAACCTGCCTACTTTTGAAACCACATAACCCAGCATATCTGACCGGGTTTCACCGGTTGTCTGCCGCCACTCTCTCAGCCAAAAATTTCTAACCATAGCATCAGTAACTTTTCTTAATCTGCTTTCCATAAATTCTGGGTCAGTAAACATCCTGGGGATTTCAACCAGAGTGCCCGGGTTTTCTTTGTCGGCAATTTTTGCCTACATTGCATTTCTCATATAGTGTTCAAACATAGGCCCTATAATCTCTGGCGGGAAAAGCTTGTGAAAAATAGCAATCATTTCCTGAACGGCAAAATCTTTTTGCTCGGGGGTGTCATATTCAAGCATATTCAGGCCCATGGGTCTGACCAAATCAAATGGTTCAAATAAAACTACGTCTTCCACCCTTTCTTTAGGAATATTAGCTAAGGTAGCCTCAATTAGTTCACCATGAGGATCAATTACTCCTACTCCCTCGCCATTTTGAATATCCTGGCGGATCATCTCTCTCAGCAAACTGGTTTTACCGGTACCGGTTTGACCAACTATATAAAAATGCCTTCTCCTGTCGTCTCTGGAGGCAAAGGCGATATTCCGCTCTTCTCCCCGAAAAGTAACTTTTCCAACAAGACTTACGCCTTTTTCCGGCAATTCTGCCGGCGGGGCAGCTACCCCACTCTTTGCAGCTTTAATATAGGGGGTTTCAATAAAACGAGTGGGAAAGTGATAAATACTGGCTAATTCTTCAATATTTAAAATATTTTTTTGCGCTGAATTAAAATTTCTGAAACTGAAATCATAGATAAGCTTTCTAAGACTTCTTTTCTTTCTTTCTTTCGCTTCAAAACTATTTAAGGAAAAAAGGGAGAATTGACCAAAAGCTCCTTCCAGATGGCCTAAAATTTCTTCAGCCCTCTCCTGGGTCTGGGCTGCGGTTACCAATCTAATATTTGTTTCAAAAGCCTGCTTTTGAATTTTCTCCTGGACGGCTTGAATAGTTCTCTCGTCGGCTCCTGCTTCTTTTTTCCTGAACTCTTCCAATTCTCGCTCTTTTTCTTTCGTCTTAACTGATTGGCCGGTAAAAACACCAATTACACCCGACAACAAATCGAGAATTAGCGGCCGGGAGGCTTCATAAATTGCAGTTTTAACTGATTTGCCTTCTCTGATTTTAGATAAAACCTTATCTCCTGTTTTTTTCCATTTTTCTTGAGGAAGAGGCTTAATTACTACCTGAACCGCTCCTCCTTCGTCTGGAGAAATTTTACTCAAAGTATTGGTAATAGTAGCCAAAGGATCTTTTTCTAAATTTTTGTAAGTATTGATTGGAAAAAGGGCAGCGTCTCTTAATTTTAAATATGAGCCGGCAGTAACTCCGGCTGGTTCAAAAATGGTGTAATCTTGGGGCACTCTTTCTACCAAGGCTCTGGGGTAAACCCCCTGTACATATTTTTCAAAAGCGGTTTCTAAAAATCTGGGAACTGCCACATAAAAAGAAATGTCAGTCCCCCCGATTTGAGAGGCAATTTCAAAAGCTATCCTTGGCGGAGATAAAAATATTCTTTGAAAAAATCCCGGCTTTTTTAGGTAAAGGAAATTGGTAAAAATTTGCTCCATCTGGCCGATCAATGTTTTCTCTTCTTTTTGCATTAATTCTTCTTTCTTCAACTCATACTTTGGCATCATTACCAAAAAAAGGGTCATATTCAAACTCCCTAAAATTTTCCCCTTTTCTCTTTTTCTAAGATAAAGAAAAACTAAAGTTCCTAATACTGCTAAAATTAGGATCAAAATTATTAAATAGAAAGTTTCCATTTTATTTCCCAAATTTTTTGTAAAGCTGGTTCCGGACTAAAATGTCGTGGAAAATGTCTAAAGTATAAGGGTCTTTCATATCTTTTGCCACTCCTATAGCAAAAGCTACTCCTTTTTCTTCAGCAAGGTCTAAAAGTTTTTTTAGTTTCCCCTTTTTATCTAAATCTTTAATCTGCTGGGTTTTTTTCTGAACCTCATCCTGCAGTTGAGGGCTTAACTTCATCTTGGCTACCTCTCTTTCCAATTTTTCCCTGATGATCTTTTCTTGCTCAGATAAAAGCTCTCTTTTTTCCAATTCTTCTTTCTTCTCCGTATATAATTCTTCTACTACCTTTTCCCCTATTCTTTCCTTTCCTGGAATCGCCTCTTTTTGCTCTTTTTCTATGTCTTCTGCCATAATTTTTAATCTAAATTATTTAATACTGACTTTTAAAAAATAAATTACCAAGCCTTAATTTCCGCGATAATTTTTCCCATTTCCATCTCTCTTGACCCGTCAACTAAAATTAAATCCCCTTCTTTTATTTCATCTTGAAGTTTCAATTTCCCTTCTTCAATTGTATCAAACTGAGAAATTTTTTCAAAGTTCATCCCTTTTTCAAAGCTACCTTTGGCAATAAATTTTGCTCGTGGTCCAAAGGTAAAAAGCAAATCAGCAGCTTTAGCCACCCTTTCTCCTATTGCTTCGTGGGCTTCAATGGTATATTTTCCAATTCCAATTATGTCTCCCAAAACAGCGATCCTTCGGCTATGCTCAGGACATTTTATTTTTCCTAAAATTTCCAAGGCCTCTGCCGTCGAAAAAACAGTAGCTGATTTTGAATTATCTAAAATCATGGAATTTTTTATTCCTTCAATCAATCTCATTTTTCCAGGAAGAGATTTATAACTTTTTAAAGCTTGGGAAGTTTCAACTAAATTTAAATCAAAAATTGTGCCAACACTAACAGCAGATAGAGCGGCATAAATTTGTTCTTTACTAAAGAGTTTTTCTAACCAAACAGGAACAATATTTCCTTTATAACTTACTTTAAAATTTACACCGGTATCTAAATCAAAGAGGGCTTTGCCCTCTTTTCCACCTTCGCTTCCTCCGGAAGCTTGGTATTTAATGTCCGTGGCTCGAAAATCAGCTCCTTCTTGAAAACCGAAGGTAAATTCCTTTAAATTTGTTTCGTTCTTAATTTCCCTGACTGTTTCATCATCAAAATTCAAAATTAAGTATCCTTGGACCGGCAGAGTTTTCGCCAGTTCTCTTATTTTTTTTGCCTTTTCTCTTTCAGAAGCCCAGAAATTTTTTTCAGGAGGAGGGTTAGAAAGATGAGTAACTACCAAAATTGGCAAGGAGGATTTTTTAATTAAAAATTTAAATTCTCTTAAATTTCCTGGTTCGGTTAGATCGCCTTCAAAAAGCAAAATTTCTTTCCCGATCTTGAAATGCTGTTTCAAAACCTGAAAAATGGCTTCTTTAGCACAAGTTGCTCCGTTGCCAGTAACAATAACAACTTTTGGTTTTTTAAAAAGAAATTTAATTTTATCAAAAATTCTATTCATAATCTGAAGGAATTTGATAATAATTAATAAGGTGTTCTATTAACTCTCGAGCAACCAAAGTGGTCGAGGTGCCGGCTACTTTTGTTCTGGGATTGTCAAGTTTAACTAAAATTAAAAATTTAGAGTCAAAAGCCGGAAGCCACCCAACAAAACTCTGCCAAGTTTTATCAGAATAGCCAGATTTATTTATTCCTAAACTA
>CAZBBD010000051.1:0-3743 GCA_964490315.1 uncultured Candidatus Saccharibacteria bacterium | reverse complement strand
CAAAAATCCCTAATCCTTGCCAACCAGTAAAAGCTAAAAAGGCACTTTTTACTTCCTGCCAACCGACGATTTTACCAATCCAGATAAATAACCCTATTCCAATTAAAAGCGAAATTAAAGAAACCAAGATTTTTTTCATAGCTAATTCATATTATACCTGGTTTTTGACGATAAAACAAAAAAATAAAAGGGCGAGATAGGCCTCGGCGATCTTGTCGAGTCGTAAAAAACTTTCAAAAAGAAAAGCCACTTACCGTAGAAACTAAAATTGGCAGTGGCTTTTTATCAGGAGTTTTTCACCAAGCGTTGAATTTCTTTTCTAATGGTTGACTCTCGCTCCAATTTTTAAGGTTTTCCTTTCGCTAAATTTCTAAATGTTCTTCTGAGAGCCGAATTCTTATTAATTATCTCATAGACAATAAACAAACCGGCTAGAATTACAATCAAGAAAGTGCTTAAAAGTATTTCTCCAAAAGGTGTTTCTACAACAAAGGTCAGAAGATATCCCAAAAAACGAATCTTAAAAAGATAAACTCCTTTAACATCAGAGGTTGAGACCGACCAGGGATCGGGCTCCTCCTTTCCATCTCCTTTGGTAGTAAGATTTTGGCCATCAACCGAGATTACTCGATGACTGCGTGTTTTTTCTTTATGCTCATAGACCACAATCATTCCTGGTTTGACTTTTCCTTCAGGAGATTTAAAAATCAATAAATCGCCAGTATTAAAAGTAGGAGTCATACTTTCACCTTCTCCAAAATAGACACTATAATTTGACGAAGAAGGCAAAAACCAAAAAACAGCAAGATAAAATATAAGTATTCCCAAAACAAAGAATTCAAAATATTTTTTCATTCATCTCCTCCTTTATCTTATTGTCAAATTACAAAAAAATTGGAAGCTTAATTGTCCCTCCAATTATCTTTTTATCATAACTAAAATTTACAATTTCGTCAAATATTTATTTGCAAAGGTTCAAAAGTTCTTTCGCATTCTCTATTGCATAGCCCATAGAATCATTGTTGAAATAAACATAAACATTTAGTTTTTGCTTTAGATATTTTTTAATTTTTTTTGCCCAGTCTTTTAGCTCTTTTTTTGAATAATTAGAAGTATATAAAACTTTTCCACCATGCATTCTAATATAAACAAAATCCCCAGTAACAATTTCAGCTTTAGGATAAGAGGGCGAATCAGCAATCACCCAAGCCGCTTTGTATTTTTTAAGTAAATTGTAAACTTTTTTATTACACCAGCTTTTATGCCTAAACTCGAAAGCCAACCGTAAATGTTTAGATTTCCATTTTAAACAGGTAAATTTTAGGAATTCTGCTATTCTTTTTAGATTCTCAGGAGTGGCTTTAAAATTTGGAGGAAATTGAAATAAAAATGGTCCAAGCTTATTTTCTAAACATAAAGCATTTTCAATAAAAGTTTTCCATGCCTTTTTCACTTCTTTTAGTCGTTTTATATGAGTAATGAAACGGCTAGCTTTTATAGCGAATAAAAAATCCTCGGGCGTTTGCTTATACCAATTTTGATAGGTACTCGACCGAGGTAGATGATAAAAAGAATAGTTTATTTCCGTGGTCTTAAAGTATTGAGAGAAATATCTAAGTTTATCTTTTGGTGGTAAATCTTCAGGATAAAAAATACCCTCCCAGTGTGAATAGACCCAGCCTGAAGTCCCAATATATAATTTGCTCACATTATTTTATATTTATTTAATAAAAAGCTACCGTTTTGCTTAAACTTCTACTTATTTAAACCCCTATTAGAAAGATTTTTCTAAGGGAGTAAATTTATTTTCAAGAAAAGAAACTATTTGAGGGCCAACTTCAGAAGATTCCCAAAAATATTGATGCCCAGGAACCTGAATTGCTTGAGAAAAAGTTAGGTTTTGGCCATTTACTTTTGAAGAAATCCATTTAAAAGGAGTTTTAATTAAAGTTAGAGCTAATAATTTTAGCTTTCCTTTTGATAAAGCGTCTTTTCCGTTGTTGTCTAATAAAAGAATATTTTCGGATTCGGAATTATCATGCCAGAAAGGAACGCCAGCTGCAATAGTATAAACTGAATTTCTAGTCTTTGTAGAAACCTTCTCCATTGTCTCCTCAGCAAAAGTTGCTCCATTAGAAAGGCCAGTCATAATAATTTTTTTATTAGGGAAATTCTCAGTTAAAAAATCCACTTTCTCAGCTAGATTCTCTGAAGAAGAATTGAAAGAATTTAAAAAATCTTTAGTTCCGGCTACTTTTCCCAATAAATCATCCTTAGTTCTGGTATAAGGGATCACCAAGGAATTATATCCCCATCCCTCTAATGTTTCTTGAATTTCTTTTATAATTGGAGTAAAATCTTTGGCTTTTTCTAAGGGAGTATTCCCCCAACCCCCGGAGTTAAAAATGATAATTACGTCGTTATTAGTAGCTGAATTCAAAATTTCTTGAAACTGCAAATTTTCTGGAATAATCTCTGGCCCAAAAAGAAAAAACAAGCTTCCTAAAAGGACTAAAACCAAAGTAAGTTGTTTTATTTTTTTCATCTTCGATGAAATTTTTTCTCTAAAACTTGGAGAAATTCAAGTAGGACCGGATCATCTAAAACTTCTTTAGTTCGCCTTATCCGAAGCTTGTGCGGAATTCCCCCCATATCTTTCCCAATATTCTAACCTATGGAAAAGATTTATTATTTTATATGCCTATTCTATAAACCTTTCCTTTATTTTTTTACTTTAATTAAAAATTTAAGAAGTTCTTTCATCTATATTCAATTTATCATATTTTATTTAAATAACAAACCAGCGAAGCTGGTGCCGTTGGAGATGAAGCTTTAGCTTCATAGACTTAAAAAGAGAGGAAATTTTCCTCTCTGAGACAAAAGAATTTAAAACCTCTTCAATTTAAATGGTCTTGTATTTTATTTTCTTAATTTTGTAAGTTGTTTTTACCGGAGAAGAAACAACGACTTCATCTCCTACTTGACGGCCCAAAAGAGCTTTACCAACTGGAGATTCATTAGAAATTTTTCCTATTGAAGGATTTGCCTCCCAGGAACCAACAATTTCAAATTCGTCATTTTGGCTATCGATGGCAACCAAAACTCTTGCTCCTAGATTTATAATATTTTGTTTTCCTTTTTGGGGAAGTTTAATTAATTCAACATTTTTTAGGATATTTTCTAATTCGACAATCTTTGACTCAAGAAAATTTAAATCCTCCTGGAAAGAAAGGTACTCGGGATTTATGTCTTCTGAATGCCAAATCTTTGGAGATTCTCCTTTAGTTTTGGCGAGTTTAAGATTTTTCAATTCTTCGTATTCTCTTTTTATCCTCTCTAATCCTTGTTTAGTTAAATAAAATTTTTTTTCTTTAATCATCGAAGCAAATAATTAATTATTTACAAGAGGTGAAATGAATCGGAAATTCATCGAACATGTTTTTAAAAACCCCTTGTTGAGGGGGTTAGTGATATTTAAGTAATATTTTCCTACCCCCTTCAACGAATCATTTTGCCGAATAAAACAACAATGGCACAAGTGTATTTAGGACAAGTAAAGGATTTAAGGATGTCAAATTTTTGATTATTTTTTTCTGGTCTCATATCTCCCTATATTTACTATAAGCTTTCAAAAGACTTTGTCAATAGCTCTTTAGAAAATTTAGTTAAATAGCCTTTTTACTTTATTTTTTTAAGTTTTCCACAAACACACCTTATCTTATTATACCAAGAGAATCTGTCAA
>CAZBBD010000050.1:0-3775 GCA_964490315.1 uncultured Candidatus Saccharibacteria bacterium | reverse complement strand
AACAATGGTTAAGTCAATTAAATTACCACCAACAATATCGCCAAAGGAAAGTTGAGGTTTTTTATGAAGGGCGGAGGAAATTCCAACAAAAAGATTAGGCACAGAACCGGCAAAAGCCATAACAAAAAAGGCAACCACAAATTCTCGCCAACCCAAAAATTTAGCTATTCTCATTAACGCCTTAATTAACCAGTTGCCCGAGAAAAATAACAAAGCACAAGAGCCAATAAAGATGAAAATATAAAGCCAAATCATAATATGTTTATATTAGGTAAAGAAATTTAGTAAATAAGTTGCAATAATTAAATAGACGGTTACGCTGGTAATATCTTGTAAGACGGTAGCAAGAGGTCCTGTTCCCAAGGCGGGGTCTTTTTTAAATTTTTGCAAAAGCCAGGGAATAGAAGTTCCGATTGTAATAGCAATAAGAGTAGCTAAAAATAAAGATATACCCAAAACAATTCCTAAATAAGAAGACTGAAATCGACCAAAGGAATAAATTGAAATCAAAGAGCCGCAAATTAAAGCAATGATAAAGCCAGTTTTTAATTCTTTAAATAGGTATTTTTTTACGTTCATTTTCGGATCAAAAGCAATATTTCTGACGAACAAAGTTGCGGTTTGAGTAGAAATAGCACCTGCCATATAAGTAATAAGAGGGATAAAGGCTGCCAAGATTAATTTTACTTCTAAGGTATATTTAAAAAAACCAATAATTTGGGCAGCGAAAACTCCACCCAGAAGTCCGATAACCAGCCAAGGAATTCTGGCTTTAACCGAAGTTTTAACTGGGGTTTTAAAATATTTTGCTGGAGAAAAATCTCCTATTTTCTGAATTCCTGCAAATCGCAAAATATCCTCAATGTTTTCTGAATGTAGAATATCTAAAATAGTATCTGAAGGGATAACTCCTAAAAATTGATTTTCTTTATTTACTACCGGAATAGCTTTCAGGTTATGTTTTAGGGCTAAAATTGCTACTCTTTCCTGATCGGTATATGGCCTAACCTTTACAATCCCGGCTCCCATTATCTCTTTTACTTCTTTTTCTTCTGGTTGGCGAAAAATTTCTTTTATTGAAAATACGCCAATTAATTTTTTATTTTTATCAATTACATAAATATAATTTATCGTTTCTAATCCTTTCATCTTCTCAAAGAGCATTTTTTTCACATCTAAAATTCTTTCTTCCGGAAAAGCAAGAGGAATATTTACGGTCATTTTTCTCCCTGCTGATTCAGGAGGAAACTTATTTTTTTTATTTTGATAATTATTTTCAAGTTTCATGTTTTGAAATGAAATACCACTTGGTGGCTTCAATTAAAATTATATTCAATAATCCTATGCCTAAAATTAACTGCCAATCAAAAAAATTTAATGGTTCAGTTCTTAAAAGAGTTTGAAAGGGTGGGAGGTATAAACCAGCAATTAAAATTATTATCGCAAAAATCCAGGCGAAAATCAAAAATCTATTAGAAAATAGATTTATCTGCCAAATATTTCTTCTCAAGCTTTTACAGGAAAAGATATAAAACATTGAATCAATAGCTAACCCGGCAAAAATTATTGATCTAATATGATGAATTTCATAACCAGAATATTTCATTAACCAGAGAAATAATCCTAAAAGCAAAAGAATATTAACCAATCCGATAATAAAAATTAAGGCCTTCATTTCTTTGCTTAAAAGAGGAATATCGTGACCTTGGGGCTTTTGCTTCATTAAGTCCTTTTCTTTTGGTTCAAAGGCTAAAGCTAAAGAGAGAGGTCCGTCTTCAATTAAATTTATCCATAAAATCTGAGCAGCTATTATTGGTAGAATCCAAGGTTCTTTTAATAACCAGCAAATTATCATTGATCCGCCAATTAAAATTACTTCAGTAAAAGCACTACAAAACAAATAGGTAATTACTTTTCGAATATTATCTATTATTGCTCTTCCTTCTTCAACCGCCGCCACAATAATATTAAAAGAATCTGATAAAAGAATTAAATCGGAAACTTCTTTAGCTACATCAGTTCCCGAACCTAAAGCCATTCCGACATCAGCTTTTTTAAGAGCTGGAGCATCATTAATTCCATCGCCAGTCATCGCCACCACTTCTCCTTTTTCTTGCCAGGCTTCAATAATCCGAAGCTTATGGCGGGGCTCTGCCCGGGTATAGACCTCAATATTTTTAATTTTTTTCTCAAACCCCTCATCTGATAATTTATCTAAATCTTTCCCCTCAAGAATATTTTCTTCTTTAGTTTTAAGACCAATTTCAGCCGCTATTGCTTTAGCAGTTAATTTATGATCACCGGTAACAATAATCGGCTTCATCCCTGCCTGACGACAAATTTTTATTGCTTCTCTTACTTCTTTTCTAATAGGATCTTTCAGGGCAATAAAACCAGCAAACGTTAAATTATTACATAGTTTCTCAATCGGTTCGTTTAATGTCTCTTGAGGTAGAATTGTTCTGTAGCTACTGGCCACTATTCTCAACCCTTTTTGGGCAAATTCTTCTAATTTTTTCTCTAATTTTTCTTTTTCCTCTTTTTTTAAGTTGGAACGCTCCAAAATTTTCTCTGGGGCACCGCAAGTATATAATTCTTTTTCATCTGCTTTATCATACAAAGCGGCAGCAAATTTATTTATCGGATTGAAGGGCAGTTCGGCTATTTTTTTCTTTTCCAATTCTCGATGTCGATTAATCCCCGCTTCAATTCCAGCTTTCAATAGAGCTCGGTCAGTTGGTCTTCCTCTTAGAATCCATTTTTCTTCTGGTTCATCAGGATTTTCAATGAAGGCTTCAGATGTCAAAACGGCGGCCTTAAGGGTTAAAAATTTATCTCCTATCACCTCGCTGACTTTCATTTTTCCTTCGGTTAAAGTAGCGGTCTTATCAGTGCATATAATTGAGGTGTTTCCAAGAGTTTCGGCTGAAGCTAATTTTCTGACCAACCCCTTCTTTTTTAATATTCTTTGCATTCCTAAGGCTAAAATTACGGTCATTGCCACTGGCAATCCTTCGGGGATAGCCGCTACCGCTACCGCTACCGCAGTAGTGAACATCATTTCAAATTCTTTCCCAGTAGCTAATCCTCCTACAAAAATAAAAAAACAAATAAAGGCGATAATTATACCAACAATTTTTGAAAAATGAGACAGTTTTCTTTGATAAGGAGTTTTTTCCTCTTTGGTTTCTTTAACCATTTTGGCTACTTTCCCAATTTCAGTTTCTATTCCGGTTTCTGTAACTATTACCTTTGCTTTTCCATCTTCAACCACGGTGCCCATATAAACCATATTCTCTCGGTCAGCCATAGAGATTTCCTTTGGTAAAATATCGATTATTTTTTCTGCTGCTAACCACTCTCCGGTCAGCGCCATTTCATTTATCTTAAGATTTTGGCATTCAATAATTCTCCCATCAGCTGGGACTTTATCTCCTGGGTTTAAAATAAAAACATCCCCAGGAACTAATTCTGAGGAGTCGGTAATTTTAGTATTTCCGTTTCTTATTACTTTGGCTTCGTATTTCACTACTTTTTTAAGCTCTCTCAAGGCTTTTGAAGCTTTATTTTCTTGAAAATAACCAACAATAGTATTTAAAATTACTGCTCCAAAAATAATAATGGAATCGGTGTAATCTTTTAAAATCAAAGTGGTAGCACCAGCAATTATTAAAATGTAAATTAGGGGGCTTCGAAACTGCTCTAAAAATATTTTAGTTCTTGATAAGGTTTTTTCTTCGGGGAAGATGATTTCAGAGCTTGAGTTGGATAACGC
>CAZBBD010000049.1:0-3882 GCA_964490315.1 uncultured Candidatus Saccharibacteria bacterium | reverse complement strand
TTTCTGGCCTGGACTTTAAGTTCATCTTGTTTATCAATAGTGAATTGTAAATCTCCCACCTGATTGGCTCCAGCTGCAGTTGCTCCTTCAATAATCGCTCCGATTTTTTCCATATCTCTGATTTTAACCTGTAAGGATTGCCGCACCTCATACCCCACCAACACTCTTTTCCCTTGGGGATAAAGAAGAATTTCGGCTTTATCTTTCTGCCACTCATAGCGAGGATAGATATTAAAAGTGGTGGTCTTTACATTTTTGTCTTCCACTCCCTGGCCTTTTACAAAATCAATTATGGCATTCATCTTTTTAGTATTTTTACCCAAAGCTTCGGCAACCGTCTTTTCTTCAGTCACTACCGAAAAAGTAGTCAAAGCTAAATCGGGTTTAGCATAAATCTCACCGGTATCAGAAACGGCAATGGTGTTTTTTGCCTCAATTTCCTGCCCGATGTATTTTCCTTCTTTAATTTTATTTTGAATACCAACTGCTGTAGAGATAATCAGAACAACTAAAAAAACACTTAAAATAATAATAAAAGTAGCAAACAGACACTTTTTATTTTCTTTAAAACTTTTAAAATCTTGATTATCCATTTCTTTATTCCTTATTACTTATTTATCGACCTTTAGATTCTCATTTAGATATTCCCCTTTTTTGTTAAATCCTCCGGTTTTGCGAAAGACAAAATAAGAGTAAACTACCGGAACAAAAGCTGCCAATAAAATAGCAACAATAAAAACTGATAAGGAATATTTGGGAAATAAAATGCCAATTAGAGCGATTAATCCGCCAGCAATAAAAAATTTTCCCCCGAATTGGTGAGTTTTATCCCAAACTTCTTCAGAGTGGATGGTCCAGGGAGTCCTGATGCCGACAAAATAATTCTTTTTAACTTTGGGCAAAAATATTCCAATAACAACAAATAAAACTGAAAAGGCCGGGATAATGAAAAAGTTTATATTCAGTTCGGTGCCCAGAGCTGCCCAAAGAGTATAAAAATAAACTAAAACAAAAAAGACAACAAAAACTGTTCGGAACCAGAAATAAGGAAGGTGAAATTTAGGATAGTTTCTCCTAAGAGGATCAATTAGAGGAGTGAAGGTAATTAAAAGATAAATTCCCAAAGTAATGCTGGGAAAAAAGAAAACAGCAAAATTTTTACTGGACCAGGCATCTACCTCGCCCTGGGCGTTCCAATGAGAAGGCATTTTTTCCGGCAAATCAGGATATAAAAAACCTCCCACAATAAAAGCTAGGGCGATTAAAGCAATAGGCAAAACTTCTTTTTTAGTAATAATTTTCATAGCAAATTATTTCTTCAAGATTTTTCCTTGATTTTAGGCCTGGTTTATCAGTCGGGAAACCCAAAGTTAATAAAACCACTGTTTTGCACTTCTCTGGAATTTTCAAAGCTTCCTTTACTTTTTCCTGAGAGAAAGCGCCAATCCAGCAGGTTCCCAAACCCTCTTCTACAGCAGCTAAAGTCATATGGTCTATAGCAATCGCTAAATCCACGGCATAATTGGGAATCCCAGAGCTCAATACTTCCTCTGGCTCTAAGCCAACAGCAGTAATAATTAATGGGGCTTCGGCAATAAAACTTTGCCCGGCTGCCTCGGCAATTTGTTTTCTTTTTTGAGAATTTTTTACTACGACGAATTTCCATTCCTGCTCGTTGTGGGCTGAAGGGGCCAATCTGGCTGCTTCCAACACTTTCTTCAGCTTCTCCTCTGGCACCGGCTCTGCTTTATAATTCCTTACACTCCGCCTAATTTTTATTGCCTGATGGACATCCATATTATCCTATTTTAACATTTTTATTTTAAAATAAAAATGGCGCAGTTAAACAGGCTGCGCCACCTTGGAGGTGATGTGAGGCATAAGCTCAGGGTATTTTGGTTTCCCATTTTTATCCCGTAAAATGCAAAATGGCTGAGGAATAACACAACGGCACTCACTCTTTTCTCCGCTTATCATACAGAATTGTCTGTCGCCATCGATTTCATAAAATTCACAGACTCCAAAGTTAAGGCCATGGATGCGATGGAGATAAAAAACGAGTTGGTTGGCTGGAGTTGATCTCCAAGCCCGAGTTTCGGGTAGAAACTCCGTTAATTTGCTATATCTTTCTTTTAGCCCGGAACATTCCCTTAAATCCTCAACCCAACCATTTGTTTCAATTCTTTCTATTGCTTCTTCAACTCGATTCTTCACATAAACCTCCTTTAAAGAACTAAATTCTGCTTTTCACAGTTACCCTATAATAGCATTCTAAAAACCCCTGTCAACTATTATTTCTTATAGGCCTATTTTCTGAGAAATTCCTTGCATTGCTTCCAAGCCAATTTTAACAAAATCTTCTAAATTCAAACTCAAATATTCTTCAGATTTTTTAATAATTTCCCGGTTAGCTCCTCTGGCAAAAGCTTTTTCTTTGAAACGATTTAAGACATTTTCTGGAGTTAAATCAGTTATCTTTTTTGAAGGTAAAACCAAGGTTGCTGCCACAATTAAACCGGTTAAGGGATCAGTGGTAAAAAGAGCTTTCTCCATTAAGGTTTCTGGTAAAATACCATGAGCTTTATTATGAACTTTGACTGCCTGGCAAATATCTTTATCAATTCCTAAATCTTCAAGCATTTTAGCTCCGATTAAAGAATGCTGGCTGGGATCATCTTTGGTTTTTTCATAATCAATATCATGCAATAACCCAGTCAGTCCCCACCTTTCCTGGTCCTCACCAAAATGAGAAGCTAAAGCTCTCATTATAGCTTCCACTGCCAAACAATGCTTAATCAAATTTTGATTCTGAATATTCTGTTTTAACAAATTAAATCCGTTTTCTCGAGTCATAATTTATTTGTTTTCTTAAATCATTAATATTTTTGCTTCTTTTATTATTGGGCCAAGAACTTTTGGAGATACCTTAATTTTTTTAGCAAATCTTTCAGGGTCAATTTTCAAAACATCTTCAACAAGCATTATTCTTTTTGAAACGAAAATATCTTTCAAGTACCCCCTCAATGAAGGAAGGATAGTAATTGGATAGAGTTTCTGTTTTTCTATTAAATATTCTAAACCATTATTTTTTGGAGTTCTCCATCCTAAAAGCTCAACATTCATACAACGGCAATAATCTGTTGTCCGGTTAGTGAATTTTGTATTGGTTACCATTATAGTTTTTATTTTAAAATTTTGATGTTTCTTTGATTTAAAATAGGGGCCGTTTAAAATATCTAAAAAGCGGGCGTAGTTTGCCAAAGCATCTCTTGAATGAATCCTCTCCCCAGTAAGATTTCGGTATTTACATTCGCCAATATATATTAATTTGCCTTTTTGGGCTATAAAATCTATTTCATAACTTCGAATACAAAAACCCGGAGGATACTGATTTATCATTACATTAAAACCGCGTCTTTTAAAAATTTCTCCAATATATTTTTCAAAAGGAAAACCCGTAGGTCCCAATTTCCTCATTCCCCATTTTAAATTAAACCTCAGGGCAGCTTTCGGACCTTCTTGATAAAGTAATTTTTTTACTTTTTTGAAAATCTCAGAAGTTCTAATTCCGGGATAAGATTCTTTCTCAATAGTTTTGGTAATCTTTTCAGCTATTTTTTTAGAAGCCCCGACCCGTCTGGCTGATAGATATACTTTCTGAAAAGAAAAAGGTTCTTTCTCTCCCCGTGAATTTATGATATAAAACTGCTTCGTCATAAAATTTATTTTATTTATTATTTTACCAAAAAATTACCTTTTTAGCTACCTAAAAATTACCGGCACTTATATGTTATAATAATTTTGTATACTCTGTAGTACAACTTCGAAATATTATTATGCCGGCGAATTTACCACCTCAATTTCACGCTATTTCTGCCAAAG
>CAZBBD010000048.1:0-4316 GCA_964490315.1 uncultured Candidatus Saccharibacteria bacterium | reverse complement strand
AACGTGGTTCTAAGAAAATGGGGCGAACAGCCAAAATTTGATTTTAAACCCAAAGATTATTTAGAAATTGCCGAAAATCTTGATTTAATTGATGTAAAACGGGCAGCTAAGGTTTCCGGAACAAGATCCGGCTTTATAAAAAAAGAAGCAGCTTTACTTGAATTTGCTTTAATAAATTTAGCTTTTGATACTTTAACTACCCGAGCATTAGCGAAGGGTGAAGATGAAGCGACAGCTTCATCGACTAAAAAAGGTTTTATGCCAATTATTCCACCAGTAATGATGCACTCAGAAATGATGAAAGGAATGGGTTATTTAGAACAAACCAACGAGGAGGAAGCTTATTACTTATCAAAAGATGATTTATTTTTAGCCGGGACTTCAGAGCAACCAATTGGAGCAATGCATTCTGGCGAAATTTTTGAAGAAAAAGATTTACCGAAAAGATATCTTGGTTTTTCTACCTGTTTTAGAAGAGAAGCTGGTTCTTACGGAAAAGACACTCGAGGAATTTTCAGGATCCATCAGTTTGATAAAGTGGAGATGTTCAGTTTTTGCAAACCAGAGAATTCAAAAAAAGAGCATCAATTTTTCTTAGAAACGGAAGAAAAATTGATGCAATTATTAAAAATTCCTTATCGAGTAATCCAAATGTGTACCGGGGATTTAGGATTTCCAGCTGCAGCTAAGTATGATATTGAAGCCTGGCTGCCTTCTGAAAATCGCTTCCGAGAGACTCATTCCACTTCAAATTGCACTGATTTTCAGGCAAGAAGGTTAAACATCCGCTATCGAACGAAAAAAGGACTGGAGCTTGTTAACACTGTAAATGGCACCGCTTTTGCTATTGGTAGAACTTTAATTGCTATTATTGAAAATTACCAGCAAAAAGCGGGTACTATAGAAATACCAGAAGTTTTGCAAAAATATTTGAAGTTTAAAAAAATTGGAAAATGAAAGAAGAAAACCTTTTAATCTTGCCTGGTTGGGGCTCCAATTCTGCTCGGTGGCAAAAAGTCAAAAAATTACTTGAGGAAAAAGGAATAGAAGTTTTGGTTCTTGATCTCCCCGGTTTTAATTTCACTCCTTCTCCTCCTCGCCCTTGGGGGAGGAATGATTATATAAACTGGGTTTTTCAAAAAGTAAAAGAAAAAAATTGGGAAAAATTTGATCTTTTAGGTCATTCTTTCGGGGGAGGCCTGGCGGTGAAAATATCAGCTGAAAATTCAGACAAGACAGATAGACTAATTTTATGCGCCCCAGCTATAATTAAAAGAAAAAGTATCAAATCCTATCTTTTTTATTGGTTAGCTTCTATTGGCAAAAAAATTTTTTCTTTACCCGGATTAAAAAATTTTTATCCCTTATCCCAAAAACTAATATATAAATTGGCTGGAACCAGAGATTATTATTTGGCCGATGGAGTGATGAAAGAAACAATGAAGAAAATAGGAAAGGAAGAAAATTTAGAAGAAATTTTAGAAAAAATTAAAAATCCCACCTTGATTTTATGGGGCAGAAAGGACGATGTTTTGCCGGTAAAAGATGCTTATCGGATTAAAGAGAAGATTAAAGGTTCAAAAATTGAAATTCTTCCCAAGGCAAAACATAGTCCTCATCAAGAGGCTCCTGAAGAATTGGCTGAGGCAATAATTCGGTTTGTTAAATCTTAATATCTTATGTTTTTTTTAGCTAGCTTTCTTTGGTTTGTTCGGGAAACTAAAGCTATTTTATTTTGGGTTTATCTTTGGCAATTAAAGGAGTATCGGTTTCCCCGTTTTTTAGATCATTTTCGAACCGAGAAAGGGAAAAACATTTTTTTCAATAAAATTTTCGGATTAAAGGTAATTTTTATTATTGCCTTTTTTATTTATCAACCACTTCTTCCTTACTTTTTATTGGTTTTATATCTTTTAGAATCAGCTAAAGCTTTTAAGGATTTTTTCCAAAAGAAACTAAAGAAGCCGGTTATAACCCAAAAAACCTTTTTATTGATTTCTGTAGCTTTAGTTTTAGCAATTTTATTTCTTTTTGTTCTTTTTCAATTTATCAACGAAATTATCTGGTTTTCGTTTTGGCTTTTGGTCTTTGATATTTTAACTCCAATTATTATTTCATTAGTTATTTTTTTCTTTCAACCCTTAGCCATATTGGCTAAAAACAGAATTATTAAAAAAGCCAAAGCCAAAAGGGCTAAATTTAAAGATTTATTAGTAATTGGCATCACCGGAAGCTATGGCAAAACTTCAGTTAAAGAATTTTTAGCTGAAATTTTATCTGAAAATTTTAGAGTTTTGAAAACTAAAGAACATCAAAATACCGAAATAGGAGTATCCCGGTGTATCTTAAATGATCTAAAAGAAGAACATCAAATCTTTATCTGTGAAATGGGAGCTTATAAAAGAGGAGAGATAAAACTTTTATGTGATATTACTAAGCCCCTGATTGGAATTTTAACCGGGATTAACGAACAACATTTAGCTACCTTCGGTTCAATGGGAAACATTATTAAAACTAAGTATGAACTGATTGAATCTTTGCCAAAATCAGGAATCGCTATTTTCAATGGAGATAACGAGCACTGCTTTAGGTCTTATCAACATACTAAAAAGTCTAAAAGATTTTATAGCTTACAATCTACTATTTCTCATTTAAAACCAGATATTTGGGTGAGTAGTTCGGCAATAAATAGAGATTTTTTAAGTTTTGAAGCTTTTGATAGAAAAGGGGAAACAGCTGTTTTTAAAGTCAATCTATTGGGAATTCAAAACCTCTTAAATGTTTTAGGGGCTATTTGTTGTGTAAGCGAGTTGGGAATAAGCTTAGGAGAAATTGCTAAGGGTTGTCGGAGGATTAAACCAGAGCAGGGGGCAATGAAGCTTATTCAGGGAAAAGTAAATATTATTGATTCTACTTATTCAGCTAATCCAGACGGAGTGATTTCTCATTTAGAATATTTAAAAATTTGGCCCTCAAAAAAAATAATTGTAATGCCCTCTCTAATTGAATTAGGCTCAGCTTCAAAAGAAATCCATCAAGAAATAGGAAGAAAAATTGGAGAAGTTTGTGATTTAGCAATTATTACCACTAAAGAACATTTTAAAGAAATAAAAGACCTTGAATACTTATCCAAAAGAAGGACGAAAGTTTTATTTATAGAAGATCCAGTTGAGATTTTTAAAAAAATTAAAAGTTTTTGCTTAACCCCTAAAATTTTAGCAAGAAATGGTAATTTTAAGGATGTGATACTTTTAGAGGGCAGAGTGCCTCATCAATTGATTAGTTTATTGACTGAATAATTATTTATGTCTTTTTTCAGTCCAATTTCAATTTCTTTGTCACCAAATACAGAAAAAGACGATGTTTTTTTAGCTTGGAAATTAATTTTTTCCGCCTTAGGCGGACCCGCCATAGGCGGGCAACCGTGGCAATTTAAAAAAGGAAAAAAAATAAAAGAGCTAGAAGAGGAATTTAAAGAATATTTAAAAGTGAAATATGCTTTTTCTTTTAATAGTGGAAGAAGCGCCCTAATGGCGATTTTAAATACATTAGACATTAAAAGAAATGATGAGATTTTACTTCAGGCGTTTACTTGTAATGCTGCTGTAAACCCTATTTTAGCTAAAGGAGCTAAGCCAGTCTTTGTAGATGTTGATGATACTATTAATTTAGACTCAGATGATTTAAAAAAGAAAATTACCCAAAAATCCAAAGCAGTAATGATTCAGCATACTTTTGGCTGGCCGGCTCAAATTGACGAAATTCTAAAAATTGCGAGAGAAAATAAATTAATTTTAATTGAAGACTGCGCTCATTCTTTGGGGGCTAAATATAATGGCAAGCCTTGTGGCACCTTTGGAGATGCTGCTTTTTTTAGTTTTGGTAGAGACAAGATAATTTCTTCTGTTTTTGGAGGAATGGTTGCAACTAACAATGAAAAAATAGCAAAAAAAACAAAAGAGTTCCAAACCAGTTTAGCTTTTCCTTCAAATTTCTGGACTTTTCAGCAGTTATTGCATCCAATTTTAATGAATTATTTAATTTTGCCGCTTTATAATTTTTTTAATCTCGGCAAAATTTTTTTGGTTTTCTTTCAAAGGTTGAATATTTTGTCTAAAGCAGTTCATCAAAAAGAGAAGAAAGGCAAGATCCCTAAATATTTTCCAAAAAGATTGCCAAACACCCTCTCTAAATTAGCCTTAAACCAATTCAGAAAATTGGAGAGATTTAATCGGCATCGGAGAGAAATAGCTAAATTTTATGAAAAGGAGTTGAAAGATACTAATTTTATTTTGCCGCTAACCAAGCCAAAACAA
>CAZBBD010000047.1:0-4319 GCA_964490315.1 uncultured Candidatus Saccharibacteria bacterium | reverse complement strand
AACAAACACTAAACTCATGATTCTAACACTTATACTAATGAGGAATATCTTTTTGAATTAGGCTATCCAAATGAAGGGAAAATGAATTATGAACAAAAAGAAGAAGGATATTTCAGAGTCCATTTTTCTCTCCCCACTGTATCGTATTCTTGGGAAAACGAAGAGGAAAGATACGAGTTACAGAAATATTTCCAAATAACCGTAAAAGATTCTTCTATTCCTATGGAAGAGTGGTGGTGCGGAATGTATAATATCAAAGAAAGAGGGACTGTCCACACTGATGATGTAGAGTTTCATAAAACAACTGCAGAAGATGGAGGGATGAGTGCTTGGAGCCTACTCTTATGTTATTCTACTATAAAGAAAGATAAGCGATTTGAGTTAGTTAATCGGCTTCAATATACTAAGCATAGAGTTGTTCCAGGAAGAGATTTTGATCAGGAAAAAGAAGACGAAGTTTTCAACCGAATACTTGCTACTTTTAGGTTTTTAGACTAAAACAGGTTCTAACATCGTCCGCCAGACGACCCAATCAAAAAAACAGCTCCAAAGAGCTGTTTTTTTGATTAAATTATTTATTTATTTTTTCTCTTCCAGTTTTACTTTTATAATTATTTCTTTTCTTTCTCTCAAAACCTTTAGAGAAATTTCATCACTGATTTTAAGTTCTTGTAAAATATTAGCTAAAGGATTTTTTTCTGTAATCTTTCCTCCATTGCACTCTAAAATTATGTCGTATTCTTTTAGGCCAGCTTTGTCTGCTGTGCTTCCCTTAACTACGGCTGATTCTCCTAAACTTTCCCTGACGATTAAAGCTCCGCAATTTACTGGTAATTTATTTTTTTCGGCTATTTCTTTATTCAAAAGAATATATCTTATTCCTAAAAATGGCCTTTTGATTTTTCCATATTTTTTAACTTCTTCCAGGTCTTTTTTAGCATAATTAATTGGGATAGCAAAGCCAATATTTTGAGCTCCCATTACTACTGCCGTATTGATGCCAATAACTTTTCCTTCAATATCTATCAAAGGACCACCGCTATTCCCTGGATTAATTGCGGCATCAGTTTGAATTAAACCCCTTAATCTTTCAGCCTGACGGGAAAAGGGATGGCCAGCAATAATTTGTCGAGAAAGACCAGAAACTACTCCGGTACTAATTGTGTCGTGAAATTCTCCCAAAACATTTCCAACTGCGATTACGGTTTGGCCAAGCTCAATTTTTTCAGAATCTCCCAATCCTAGATAAGGCAAACTTCTAGCATTTATTTTCAAAACAGCAATATCATTAATTGGATCTCTGGAGACTATTTTAGCTGGATATTTTTTCTTCGGTTCTAAAATAACAGTATAGTCAGCTTCGGTATCAGCCACTACATGACTGCTGGTGATAACATAGCCCTCTGCAGAAACAATAAAACCTGAACCGCCGCCAATTTTTGTTCTCTCTCTTTTTTTGTCAAGCTTAGGCATAATAAATTTCTGGTCACCAAAAGGAAGAAAATAAAAACCCTCTATTTTTGGTAGATCTTTAGAAACAACAATGGTGATTACTGCTGGGCAAACTTTTTTTGCCACTTCAATAATTGGGGAACGCTCTGGCATATATTTTATTTTAGCATGAAAGACCTTGTCAGCAAGAGGAAAACCTGATACCCTTATATTAGAAATTGCCAGCCCGAGGCTGGTCCGCCTTGGGCGGAAAAATTATTATTGCCCCTATAGTTCAATGGACAGAACGAGAGACTCCTAAGCTCTTGATCCAGGTCCGAATCCTGGTAGGGGCACGGAGATTCAGCACATTAAATTTTTGTAAAGGAGGTGTTATGAAAATAGTTAGGAAGATTTTGCTGGTTTTAGCTGTCTATCTACTTACTTTTTTACTTGGTACTGTTCTTGGGGTTATTTTTGGGGTCCTTAGAATTACTGGAAGGATTAAAATTAAGGGCCATCTGCCTGTTCGTATGAGGAGTTTAATTATATCCTATAAACATTCTTCTTTTTTTGATGTATTTTTAATTACTCTTCTGTATTTCCCCTGGTATCTCTTTAACCCGTTTAGCTTTATTCCCATAGGCACTCCTGCCAAAGAGAAGTATTACAGCAAAAAGTGGTTCTTAATTTTTCGACCATTTTGTATTCCGCTTAACCGAGAGGGCGGAATAAACAGAAAAACTCTTTTTCGGATGGCTGAACTGTTAAAAAAAGGAAGAAGAATTGCTATTGCACCTGAAGGGGGAAGAACAGATACAGGAACGGAATTTGTGTATTCAAAAAAGGGGAAAAGAATGCGAAAACTACAAGAAGGAATAGGCTGGCTGGCAATTAATTCCAGAGCTTCAATTCTCTCCGTTTGGGTGGAAACCATCGGTCAAAAATTGGAGTTATCAAAAATTTCTTTCTCTGGGATTCTAAAATTGATTGGGCAGCTTTTTACCAAAACAAAAATTGTTATTAAGATTGGCGAACCATTTAGGATTCAGCCAGAAACGCTTTGTTGCACTATGAAAGAAAAACGCCAGGAGGCTACTAAGAGAATTGCTGATGCTCTTTTAAATCTTGGTGATGAGGAGTAGAATTAAACTACTCCTCAATTTTTTAACCAATGGTACAGCTAGTTATTGCGTTCCGATAACATCAGGAGGTCAAGGATCCGACCCAGGCAGGAATACCAATTAGCTCTTTCTTAATTTGAAAAGGAGGTGAAAGATTGAAAAAATTATTCGTTCTTTTCAGAAAAACCGGTTATGTCTTAACTTATATTTTTTCTTTCTCGGTGATAACTTTATTTTTTAGAATCTCCCGGGCTCGGGGAATAATAGAAGAGGTTTATTTAGAGAAGGACTTTGTTTGGAACAAAGGGAAACGAGTTTTTGTTTCTAATCATCCTTCTTGGTTAGATCAGTTTATTAGCATTATGCTTGAACTTCCCTGTTGGAAAGCTGATTATTTACCCTATATTGCTGTGGCTAATGATAGTATTAAAAAAATTCCATTTTTTCAATTTCTTAAATTTGTCTCTTTTATAATTCCAATTGAAAGGAGAGGGATTCATCCTCAAGCAGTCTCTCATGTTAAAAAAATGCATGCTCTTTTAAATGACGACTTTAATTTGATGATGGCTGGAGCTTCAGGAAGGGATTTTAAGGCAGTAGAAAATGAAACAGTTTACAGCCCATTAAAGAAGAAACCTCTTCGGAAATTTACTCAACTAAGTGGTTTGTTGGCTATTCAGCCTGGAATTGAAATTATACCTTTCTGTGTTGATGGAACTCAACGGTTCTACCAGGAAATAGAAATAAATGGAAGAGAAGAGATGAAGTTTTCACCTTGGAAGTTTTTTATAGAGTTTTGGTTGCTTGGTAAAATTAAAGTTAAGTTTATCTACGGAAAACCTTTAGTTTTAGAAGGCAAGGCTCGAGAGGAAGCAACTGAAATTATCCAGCAGGATGTGCTTAACCTTCTTGATCTTTGTTAAGAGGTAAGGGATTGTCTAATTAAACAATCTCTTACCTTTTTTTTAGCCCATGGCGCAGTTGGTAGCGCGCCTCAAATTTTAGCAAAGAGGTTTTCTGTTCAATTCGGGATGAGCTGTATTTATAATTTTTACACATTGATAAGCCTTATGGTACAATAATTTAATGAATAGGTTAAACTTAAAAGAAAAAGCTATAAAATTTAGAAAACAAGGTAAGACTTATTTAGAAATCCAAAATAGCTTAAAAGTGGCTATTCCCAAAAGTACTCTTTCCTATTGGTGTCGTAATATTAAATTACCGAAGGAATATCAAGAAAGAATTCAAAAAATAGTTCTAAATAATGCTCAGAGAGGACGAGCCGTTGCGCTAATTGTTAATCGAGTTAGAAGAGAAAAATATTTAAAATCAGTCGCCGATCGTAACAAACACCTTGCAATAGTATTAAAAAATAAGGATACTGCAAAAATTGCACTTGCAATGCTGTATTTAGGTGAAGGCGGTAAGAATCAAAGAGGATCATTATTGTTTGGTAATTCCGACCCATTTATTATAAGCTTATTTCTATGTTTGTTGAGGAATTGTTATAATATTGATGAAAAAAAATTTCGTTGTACGCTTCAATGTAGAGCAGATCAAAACATTAAAACATTAGAAAAATTTTGGTCAAAAATTACACAAATTCCGTTATCACAATTTTATAAAGCAAGAATTGACCCTCGGACTATAGGCAAGCTATCTATAAAAAAAGACTACAAAGGTGTTTGTCGTATAGATTATTTATCTTCTGACTTATATATAGAACTAATGCAGATTCCCAAAATAATCTATAAGGGCCCATAG
>CAZBBD010000046.1:0-4447 GCA_964490315.1 uncultured Candidatus Saccharibacteria bacterium | reverse complement strand
GAAAAATATGGAGCTGATGCTACCCGTTTTGGAATTGCCTGGCAAATTATGGGAGGCCAGGATATAAGATTTGTAGAAGATAATATTTTAATGGGAAGAAAATTCTGTAATAAGGTTTGGAACGCCAGCCGATTCGTATTATTACAAACCGCTAAATTAAAAGTGGAAAATGAAAAATTAAAAATTACAGTTAAAAATTCAAAGTTAACTTTAGCGGATAAAAAAATTCTTAAAGCCCTAAATCAAACTATAAAATCAGTTGATAAAGATTTAGAAAATTTTCAATTTGGACCAGCCGCTCACGCTCTCTATAATTTCTTTTGGCACGACTTCTGCGATATTTACATTGAGCAATTTAAAAGTCAGAAACCGAGCTTCGCGAAGCGGGGCGAGGTGGAAGATGAGACGAAGTCTCAGCGACCGTCAAAAGTCAAAAGTCAAAAAGTCATATTATATGTGTTATTAACTTCTCTAAAGCTTTTGCATCCTTTTGTCCCTTTTATCACCGAAGAGATTTACCAAAAATTGCCAATCAAAAAGAAAAAGGGATGCCTGATGGTTGAAGATTGGCCCAAATAGTCGATGAAGGCTCCGCCTTCATCTCCACCTTCGTCACCTTCGGTGGCTCGGTATCTAATGATTGAAAAATGGCCTATTTTAAAGATTTAAAATTTCTCAAAACCATTAAGATAGAAGAATACACCTTAATTGGCATATCTATTGCTCTATTGGGTCTATTATTTTTTTTCAATTTCTTTAACACCGATCTTGCATCCCTGTTAAAAAATGGCTGGATAAGCATTAAAGGAGTCATGAATTGGTTTAGTAGTAGCATATTATTATTTATCTCTTTTTATATTGTTTTCAAATTTTATGTATCTCTTGCTAAAGTAGCTTCTGAATTTTTTTTAGACAAAAGTTCTCATTATTTTTCCCTCTCTAATTTTTTAAATAAAGAAATAAAATTTAAATTTAAACAGATTTGGTTTCTGATTAAACCATTCATTATTGTTTTAATCCCAGCCGCTTTTTCGCTTTTAATAATAGGTATTTTTTATAATGAAACAAAAAATAAATTGGTAAATCTTCAGCTTCTTAATATAGATAAATTTTTAACCGGCAATTATCCTTTTCTATGGCTCCACTCTTTCTTAAACCCATTTAAGGATTTTTTTGATTTTCTCACTCCAATTATTATTCCTTCTTTTTTTGCATTGAGTGCAATTATGGGAATATTAGCAGTTGTTTTTTATTTAGATAAAAATAAAAAATTGTTTAAGGGCTATGTTATAGCTTCGTTTATTGTCTTATTATTAGCCTTGCCTCTCTGGTATTTTTTCCCTGCAAACAGTCCTGCTAATGCTTTTTTGTATAATTCGGAAAAGCTGGCTTCAGATTCTATTTTGTCCCAGGAAATTAAAAGTTATCATCCAAATCTCAGGGTTGAATCTTTTCAAAAAGAGATGTGGGAAAATCAAAAAAGTGCATTACCCATGACCACAATGCCCAGTATGCACTGGGCTTGGGCACTAATAATTGTTTATTATCTTTTTAAAAAAGAAAGGAGAACTATTTTTTTCTCTTTGCCTTGGTTATTTCTTGCTCTATTTGGTACTATTTATTTAGGTTGCCATTATTTAATAGACGGGCTAGCCTCCCTTTTTTTAGTGGCACTCTCAATATTGTTAGCCAATTTTCTCATTCGAATGGAGCAAAAATATTATAATGAAAATCTCCAGGAAATAAGATTTAAAGAAAAAATTAAAAAAAACCTTTTAGAGCCGTTCAAAGAAATAAAGTATCTATTTTTTAATAAAGCATAAAATTTAGTTATGAACTATCCTCTCTATATTCTTTTTGGTTTAGCCCCTTGTATTATCTGGCTTTTATTTTATTTAAGGAAAGATGTCCACCCCGAGCCAAAGAGAATGGTAATAAAAGTTTTCTTTTATGGAATGCTGGTTGCTATTCCAGCAGTTTTCTTAGAAATGGGCTTTTTTGAAATTGTTCCAAAATTTGCTGAAAAATTAGGGAGCAGCTGGATAGTAATTTTAAATGTCTTTGTGGGAATAGCATTAACTGAAGAAGTTTTAAAATATTTAGTGGTGAAGAGAGGAGTATTAAGAAATCCAGAGTTTGATGAACCGGTAGATGCTGTTCTTTATATGATTATTGCTGCTTTGGGTTTTGCCGCTTTAGAAAACATTTTAATTTTATTTTCTTTAGGACCAGGACTTTTGATAAAGGACGCTTTAGAAATCTCAGCTTTTACTTCATTTTTGAGATTTTTAGGAGCAATCTTTTTACATACCTTATGTTCTGGAATATTAGGATACTTTCTTGCTCTGTCTTTCTTTGAGGCAAAGAAAAGATTAAAATTACTTATCACTGGATTGGCAATAGCCACTTTCTTGCATGGACTTTTCAATTACTCTATAATGAAAATAGAGGAAACTATAATGATTGTAAATGACTCAATGGTTTTCACCAGTTTGCCTTTATTTATCTTTTGGTTCTCCGTCTTAATAACCATCCTGGTCGGTTTAGCTATATTTCTCTTTTCAGGACTTAAAAAATTAAAAAAATTAAAAAGCATCTGCCTGCCCGACCTGCCGAAGGCAGGTAGGTAAAATTAAAGCAAATTTATGAGCGAATCTTTTTTTGAAAAACTAAAAAAAGGAATGGGAACCGAAGAACCCGCCGAAGGCGAGGCTCACCCATTGGGGCGGCAAATTGAAGAACCGGAAAAAGAGGTGAAAGAAAAACCAAAGATAGTTCCTAAATCAAAAAAAATAAAAGAATTTAAAATCGAAACCAAGCCGATTGAACTCGAAGCTGAAAAAACCGAATTAGAAGGAGAGAAACCCCCCTTCGAAGCCTTGGCGAAGAAAGATAAGGAAAAGTGGTTTAAATCAGAAGGACAATTAATGATTGATGTCTATCAAACAGAAGATGAATTAGTTATCCGGTCTGCAATTGCCGGAGTAAAACCGGAAGATTTAGACATTTTAATAGAAGGTGATGTTTTAACTATAAAAGGAAACAGGCAAAAACCATTTGATGAAAAAACCGATTATTTTATTCAGGAATGTTATTGGGGACCATTTTCAAGAGAAGTGATTTTACCAGTAGAAGCTGACCCAGGTCGAGTTGAAGCTTCAATGAACGAGGGGGTTCTAACTATTAAGCTGCCTAAAATTGAAAGGGAGAAAAAAAAGAAAATAATAGTGAAAAGATAATTGCTTTTCCGTTATAAAGACCGATCGGCGCTTATAATGGAATTATAATTAAAAAACCACTCTGTTTGATGGAGTGATTTTTTAGTGCGGACGGTGGGAGTCGAACCCACAAGCCTTTCGGCACATGGTCCTAAACCATGAGTGTTTCCCAATTTCACCACGTCCGCATCTCATTATTTTACCCTGTTAGAAAAAAAATGCAAACCCAAAGCCGAATAAATTAGCCGCCTTCCATAACCAAAAGCGGCTAATCTAAAATATTTCTTAATAGTAAAGCTAATTTAAACAATTTTCTGATTAAGCCTCTTTTTAATAAAACTAAGCTGTCTCAAAAAGTTATGCTGGAAAAGTACTTTGTAGAAAGGTAACTACCCCCTTAGCTAAAAGGGCGACTATTAGTCCAACTACACCATACATTAGTATACTTCTTGCTTTAGTAGTCTGTTCAGCAGAGCCACCAGCAGTGATAAACATAATTCCACCAATAATAAACATTAAGACAGCTAAAGCTAATAAAAGATTGAAAACTATATTAGTTATCTTTGCAATAGCTGCAAATGGTGTTACGTCAGGTAGTTCAGCGTCATTATCAGCTAACGCCACTACCGGTAAAGCTGCTAAGCCTGCCACACTGATGAAAATTGAAATTGCTAAAATTTTTTTCATTTTTTATACTGATACTCTCTTAGTTAATAATTTTTAATTTTCTTGTCCTTCGTAGTTTTAACGAAGGAGGATCGACCTTTAATTTTTTAAAAATGGGAATTTTTCTTTGAGCCAAAGGAAATTAGCAAAAGGAAAACAGAAAACTAAATTTCTAAGATAGGTTGTTCATGGGCTTTGAACGAATATCCCTTTTAAAAGCTCCATTATGCCCCTGCTTAATAAAATAATAATAAATCCAATTAAGGTGTAAAAAATTAGTCTTTTGGCTGTTTCTATCTGCTGGGGATTGCCGGCAGCAGTAATAAACATAACCCCAGCAATAATTATCATCAAAGGAACAACGGCTAAAGAAATATTGAAAATAACTTTAATAATGGCGTATAAAAGGTCTTTAAAGTTTGTCCAGGGGATGGGAGGCGAAATACTACCACCATTGATGCCAGGCCAACCACCGTTACCGTTGCCGTTGCCGTTACCGTTGCCGTTACCGTTGCCAGTCTCGGTACACAAATCTTTATTGAATGTACACTCATTAGGCCCAC
>CAZBBD010000045.1:0-4827 GCA_964490315.1 uncultured Candidatus Saccharibacteria bacterium | reverse complement strand
AAATTTTAATATTGGTTTTTCTATAAAGTTTTTTTAATAAAGGTATAATTTCTTTTCCCTCATATAAAGTTCGGGGAGAACCAGAAAAAACAATTCCTTGCCTTTCTTTATATAATTTTTCAATCTTCTTTTTTACTAAATAAGTAACAAAAGGTGGAGAACACAAATCTCCCTTTTGCCATAGTTGTTTTTCTTTTTCAAAAAAATATTTCTTTTTGTTAATCTTCACAAATTCTCCTTTTTTAGCCCGTATTATCTCCTGTTCAATTATTTTACTGGTTTCTAAATGATATAAATGAAACTTCTCCGATAATAAAATCGCCTGGGTTCCTTTGCCAGAGCCTGGTGGTCCTAATACAATAACAACTAAAGGTTTAAAAAGATTCATATTCCCTCATCTGAAGCTGGGCATTAATTTGGCGCATGGTTTCTAAAACAACTGAAACTACAATTAATAGAGCAGTTCCACCAATTAGAAAGCTAAAAACCATTACTCCAGTTATTCCCCCAACAATTGACGGCATCACGGCTATCGTTCCCAAAAATAAAGCTCCAAACAGCAAAACTCGATTCAAAATATAATGCATAAAATTAGCTGTTGATTCTCCTGGTCTAATCCCAGGAATAAATCCTCCCATTTTTTGCAAATTTGAAGAAATAGCTTTAGGATCAAAAGTAACCGCAGTATAAAAAAAAGTAAAAAGGCAAACTAACAGAAAATATAAAACTCCATAAATCCAGGGGTTCTGAAAAAAAGCTCCTACCCATTGGGCAACAGAACCTACGGTTCCCCCTGCTCCTCCTAAAAAATTAGCAATCATGCTTGGGAAGAGCATAATTGATAAAGCGAAAATTATCGGAATTACTCCAGCCGGATTAACGTTTAAGGGCAAATAAGTAGAAACTCCGCCATACATTTTCATTCCTCTCACTCTTTTGGCATAGGAAACCGGGATATTCCGCCTACCTTCATTAATTAAAACTACTCCAGCAATAATCAGCAAAGCCATACCAAAAAAGAGCAAATAGGAAGGCAGTCGAGTCGGATCCCAGGTAACTAACATCTGTCGAATATTATTCGGAAAATCAGCAATGATTCCAGCGAAAATCAAGAGAGAAACTCCATTGCCAATTCCTTTTTCTGATATTAATTCCCCCAACCACATCAAAAATAAAGCTCCGGCAGTTATGGTTAGAATTGAAGTAAGAAGTAAAGTCGGAGACAAGGCCCCAATAACGCCTTGACGTTGAAATAAGGTTAACATCGCATACCCCTGAAGAGCAGCGAAAGGAACAGTAGCAATTCGGGCATACTGATTAAACTTTTGTCGGCCAGCTTCTCCCTCCTCTTTATACATTCTTTCAAGCTGAGGGAAAATCATAGTTAATAACTGGAAAATAATGACAGCAGTGATATAGGGACCCAATCCCAACATCACAATGGAAAGATTATCTAAAGCTCCTCCAGTAAACATATTTAAAAGACCGAACATCTGGAATTGATCAAAAAACTCCTTCATATTTTCTGCATTGATTCCTGGGATAGGGATATTAGCCATTACTCGAAAGATAACAAAAACTCCTAAGACAAAAAATATTTTGTTTCTTAATTCCCTGATTCTAAAAATTTGGATAACTTTATTTAACCACATATTATTTTACCGAGTACATAATGCATTATATGCTTCAATTTATTGTGCCTCCGGCTTTTTTAATTTTTTCTTTAGCTTCTTTTGAAACTTGACATCCTTCAATAATCAGTTTTTTGGTTATTTTCCCTTTTCCTAATATTTTTACTTTTGGAATCTTTCTTTTTATTCTACGGATAATTTTCTTTTCAATCAATACTGCCGGAGTTATTTTTTCCTGGGAAAGAAATTTTTTCTCTAAAAAATCAAGATTTAAAACAGTAGTTTTTGATTTTTGAGATTTGATTTTTGGCTTAAATTTGTATCCCCTTAATTTTGGATATCTTTTAATTACGCTTCTGATCAGGGGCTTAAATTTTGCTCCAGCTCGAGATCTTTGACCTTTCATCCCTCGACCAGAATAAGTTCCGCGTTTACCCCCTCGGCCAATCCGCTTTCTTTTTTTTAATTTATGAATAGGTTTAAGTTGATGAAGTTGCATATTTTAATATTACCCCAACCCCGCCCCTTTAGTTCTCGGAAGACTCATTTAATTACATGTCTTCCTGAGTAGAGAAGGAGCGGGGTTCAGGGGCCCCTTTTAATTTCTTTAAAGCTTTTATTGTTGCCTGAGCATTGTTAAGTTTGTTTCCAGTTCTACTTAAGGTCTTTGAAGAAATATTTTTTATCCCGGCTAAACTGCAAATTACTCTTACTGTTCCCCCAGCTACCAAACCTCGGCCCTTTCTTTGGGGCTTAAGTAAAACTTTAGCTGGTCCAAACTTTGAATAAACTTCATAAGGAATAGTTTCTTTAATTATTGGTATTTCTATCAAATTTTTCTTAGCCAATCTACTTGCCTTCTCTATCGCTGAAGCTACATCTCGAGCCTTAGCTACTCCTACCCCTACTTTTCCTTGTTGATTCCCAATAACCATTACTGCCCTAAAACCGATCTTTCTTCCGCCAGCTCGAGTATGAGAAATCCGAGTTAAATCTAAAAGCTTTGACTCAAACTCCTCTTTTTTTTCTGTTAGCTCTTTTTCTCTTTTCATTTTAATAATTGATAATTGGAAATTGGAAGGTTAGAACCTTAATCCTCCTTCCCTTGCTCCTTCTGCTAAAGCCTTTACCTTTCCTAAATAAGCATAGCCTCCCCTATCAAATACCACTTTTTCAACCTTCTTTGCCAAGGCTTTTTCAGCAATTAATTTTCCGACTTGGTAAGCTACATCTACTTTTCTAGTCTTCTTTTCTCCTTTAATTTCTGCATCTTTAAAGGAAGTTTTTTTTCTTCCCTTTTTTAATTCTAAATCATTAGCTGTAGCTATTGTTACTCCTTTTTCATCATTAATCAATTGAGCATAGATATGATTTGCTGAACGGAAAACACAAAGTCGGGGCACTTTACTAGTACCTGAAATCTTCGCTCTTATTTTCCTATGACGCCTATATCGTTTTTGTTTTTTTTCTAACATATTATTCTGCAGTTATTGCCTTCTTGCCAGCTTTTCTTCTAATTACTTCCCCTTGATATCTAATCCCTTTTCCTTTATAGGGCTCTGGCGGCCGAACTTTTCTTATTTTAGCTGAAATTTGACCTACTAATTCTTTATCTATTCCTGAAACAGTAATGGTATTTTTCTCAACTAAAAATTTTATATCTTGGGGTGCTTCAATTTTAACTGGGTGAGTAAATCCTACCTGTAAAACTAAATCATTTCCTTCAACATTTGCCTTAAAACCTAAACCTTCTATTTCTAATTTCTTTTCATAGCCCTCAGTAACTCCTTTAATCGTATTAAAAAGGAGAGCTCTAGTTAAACCCCAAAAAGCTTTAGTTTGCTTGGTTTCTTTTTGGGGAATAACAAAAATTTGGTTATTTTTTATTTCAATCTTAATTTCGGGTTGAATTTCTTTTTGAAGTTCGCCTTTGGGGCCGGAAATCGTAACTTTCTGCCCCTCGACCTTAACTTTCACGTTTCCCGGTATTAAAATTGGTTTTTTACCTATTCTGCTCATAAAATTTAATTTTTAATCAATTTCCAATGATTCAATTCTCAATTAATTTCAAGCGAGGGAACCAATTTTTAGAACCATCCGCAAGAAACTCTTAAGTGAGGGAATCGATTTTCGGGACCATCCGCAGCGAGTTGGCATGGTTCCCACTGAAAGCGGGACAACTCGCGAGGAAAGGAGCTTATTTCTCGCTGGGAAACAAGCGTGTCCCAAAAAGTGATTCCCGAGCGACTTACCAGATTTCACAAATTATCTCTCCTCCTAACTTTTGTTTTTTTGCCTCTTTGTTAACCATTAAACCTTTTGAGGTAGAAACTATTGCCACTCCATAACCTCCTTTAACCCGTTTTATTTTTTTCCAAGAACAATAAATCTTCTGACCAGGTTTTGAAATTCTTTTTAAGCCAGAAATTGCTGGTATCTTATTATCGCCCCCTTTCGCCAAGGCTTCAGCGGGCAAGTATTTTAGAGTAATTTCAAGAATTTTTTTTACTTTCTTTCCTTTTCTTTCAATTTTCTCAACAAATCCATTTTTTTCTAAAATTTTTGCAATTTCATATTTTACATTAGAAAAGGGAATATCAACTGTTGAATGAAAAACAGCCTGGGCATTTCTAATTCGATTAAGCATATCAGTTATTGGATCAGTCATATACTAAGCTCGCCTGAGGCGAGTGAAGGTGAAGATGAGAACGAAGTTCTCATTGCCTACCAAGATGATTTTTTTATTCCAGGTATTTCTCCTCGATTTGCAAGTTCTCGAAAGCATATTCGACATAAGCCAAATTTCCTCATATATCCTCTTTTTCTTCCGCAACGAAAACAGCGTCTAATAATTCGACTTTTATACTTTGGTTTCTTTTTCGATTTTATAATTTGAGCTTTTGTAGTCATGGGTTAAGCTGACTAGCTTTTGACGGGAAATCCTAATAATTTTAATAATTCTAATCCTTCTTGATGAGTTTTAGCGGTGGTAACCACTGTAATCTCAAGTCCAAAAATATGTTTAACTTTTTCTAATGATACTTCAGGGAAAATAATATGTTCTTTTATCCCAACGGTCAAATTTCCATTTTTATCAATAGATTTTGGGTCAATCCCCCGAAAATCTCTGGTTCTTGGCAAAGCAATATTAATTACTCTTTCTAAAAAGTCATACATCATTTTTCATCTCAAAGAA
>CAZBBD010000044.1:0-5015 GCA_964490315.1 uncultured Candidatus Saccharibacteria bacterium | reverse complement strand
TAGAAAAACCAATATTAAAATTTTTGAGATATTGCTTTCAGCCAAAGAATCAGTTTTTAGAAATTCTCATCGAAGGATATGTAAACTTATGCGTCATCCCATCCTTTGGACAAAGGAAACAAAAAAACTCAAATCTTGTCCTTTAGACGGATCAAAATTATTAAAAAGAAAAGGTTTAGATGACCCAGAAACTATTAAAGTTAGATTGAAGCAATATAAAGAGAGAACTTATCCCTTAATAAAGCATTTTAAAGAACGGGATTTGAAAGTGAAAAAAATTAATGGCGAACAGTCAGTTGCCGACGTCTTCAAGGATATTTTGAAAGCCATTAAATAGCGATAACATATTTTCTACGGCCGTAGAAATCGCATTATGATATTCGATGATTAGTATAAAAACCCCAGAGGAAATTGAAATAATAGCAGAGGGTGGAAAAATCCTGGCAAAAATAATGAAAGAGTTAGAAAAAAAAGTTCAGCCAGGAATTACCACCAAAGAATTAGACAGGGTAGCTGAAGCCCTGATTTTAAAATCAGGAGGAAAATGTTCTTTTAAAGGACACGAAGGATATCCTAATTGTTTATGTACTTCAATAGATGAAGAAATTGTTCATGCTATACCGTCAAAACGAGTTTTGAAAGAAGGAAATATATTATCCTTGGATATTGGAATGAAATATAAAGGTTTTCATTCAGATATGGCTATTACAGTTCCAGTAGGAAAAATTTCCCCAGAAGCTCAGAGGTTGATTCGGGTGACAAAAAAAGCCTTAAAAAGAGGAATTAAAAAGGTTAAACCAGGAAATAAAATTGGTGATATTTCAAACACCATTCAAAGATATGCTGAAGGGCAGGGATTTAATGTGGTCAGAGAGCTTTGCGGTCACGGAATCGGGAAGGAATTACACGAAGACCCCCAAATTTTAAACTATGGTAAAAGAAAGAATGGGCCTGAAATTAAAGAGGGGATGGTATTTTGTCTTGAGCCGATGGTAATAGTGGGGGATTGGCATATTAAAAAAAGTGAAGATGGCTATGGATATAAAACTGCCGATAACTCTTTATCTTGCCATTTCGAGCACGAAGTTGCTGTAACCAAAAATGGCTGTCAAATATTAACAAATATGCTAAAATAGTTTAATGCCAAATAGAAAAAACAAAAAACTTAAATTCCCATCAAAATTACGCCTTGATGTAATTTCTGGAGACTGGGTAGTGGTAGCTACCGGTAGAGCTAAAAGGCCAGAAACTTTTAAAAAAGAAAAAAGAAAAACAGAAAAGGTTCCTAAAGAAAAATGTCCTTTTTGTCAAATTTCACGCCAAGAAAAACCTATTCTTATCTTTTCTCAAGGTAAAAAAATACTAAACAACAAAATCCTCCGAGGCGGGATTTCTAATTGGAGCACAATTGTTCTTTCTAATAAATTCCCGGCTTTTATCCCTCACCCCAAGTTAGAAAAGAAAATTGAGGGGGAATTTTATCAAACTTTAAATGCAGTTGGTTTTCACGAGGTAGTAGTAACCAGAGATCATAAAAAATCAATAGCTCAGTTTAAGATAAACCAGGTTAAAGAAATAATTGATGTCTACCAACAAAGATATTTAGATTTAATGAAAAAAAAGTTTGTTAACTACATTTCCATTTTTCATAATCATGGGGCAGAAGCCGGAGCTTCAGTTGCTCATCCCCATTCTCAGATTGCCACTACTCCTTTAATTGACGTTGATTTAAAAAAAGCTCTTTTTAATTCAGAAAAATATTACAAAAAGACTAAAAAATGTATTTATTGTCAAATGAATGATTGGGAAAAGAAAATTAACAAAAGAGTTATTTTTGAAAATAAAGATTTTTTAGCTATTTGCCCCTTTGCTTCAAAAGCAGCTTTTGAAATAATAATTTCTCCAAAGAAACACCAAAGTTATTTTGAAAAGATAACTGAAGGAGAAAAATGGAGTTTAGCTGAAACTTTTAGAATTGCTTTAAATAAACTTTACAAAGCCTTAAATGATTCTTCCTATAATTTTTATTTACACACTGCTCCCTGCGACGGAAAGAATTACCCTCATTATCACTGGCATTGGACTATTCTACCAAAGACGGCAATTTGGGCTGGCTTTGAACTGGGGTCAAGGATGGAAATTTCAACTATTGAGCCAGAAAAAGCAGCAGAATATTTAAGGAAACAATAATGCTCGGGAACACAATTTTTAGGACACGCTCTGTTTCGCCAGCGCGGGACAAGCTCCTTTCCTCGCAAGTTGTCGAGCACATAAAGCGTTATGTGCTCGAACCATGCCAACTTGCTGCGGATAGTCCTTAAAATTGGTTCCCTCGCTTATCAATTTTCCGAAATATATTATGAGGCTACTTATTGTTGCTAATTGGAAAATGAATCCCCAAAAGTTAGCTGAAGCTAAACAGCTTTTTGTTTCAGTGAAAAATAAGGTAAGAGATATTAAAGGGGTGGAGGCAGTAATTTGCCCACCTTTTATTTATTTAGCAACATTAGCAGCTTCCGCCTTCACCTGCAAAAAGACGGGCTCCGGCGGGCTCGCCCTTGGCTCGCAGAATTGCTTTTGGGAAGAAAAAGGAGCTTTTAATGGCGAAATTTCACCCTTAATGCTAAAAAATTTAGGTTGTAAATATGTAATCATTGGTCATTCTGAAAGAAGGAGATATTTTTCAGAGACCGATGAAATGATAAATAAAAAAATAAAGGCAGCGATAATCGTAAAATTAAAACCAATCTTTTGTTTTGGGGAAACGGGGAAAGAAAGAAAAACTGGTAAAACTTTTAAGGTTCTAAAATCACAAATTAAGAATGGCTTGGAGGGAATTTCAAAAGATAATTTAAAAAAAATAATTTTAGCTTATGAACCAGTTTGGGCTATCGGGACCGGAAAATCCTGTGGGATCTCTGAAGCCAGAGCTGTAAATTTATTTATTAGAAAGGCTTTCAATCTTCCTGTTCTCTACGGTGGTAGTGTTAATAGTAAAAATGCAGTAGGTTATATTCGTGAAGCTCAGTTTCAAGGACTTTTGGCTGGAGGAGCTTCTTTAAATCCAAAAGAATTTATTAAGATAATCAAAAATATTAGCAAGAGTTGACTATTTTAGGAATTTTTATTAGTATTGATTAAGTCGATGAATCTAAAGATTCATCTGCCTGAGCATCAGCGAAGGCGAGAGAAGAAGCTTGCTTCTTCGAACCCAGCTTCGATTTTACGAAGTAAAAACTCGCTTGGCGATGAGAACTTTCTTCTCATCTTCAGCTCCGGCTTAATAAATTAAGCCTCGCTATATGAATAAATTTTTAGAAGGCTATTTCTATAATCCCACTCAAGGAAATTTAAAAATAAATCAAGTAATTGATGAAATTTTGAATTATGTGAGAAAAAAGCCAGAGAAGTTTTACGATATTATTGTAGGTTGTGATTCGTCTTCGGGCGAGGAACCTCATTTCCCGGTAGCAATAGTTATTTTAAGAGTAGGAGAAGGAGGAAGATTTTTCCTTAAAAAAATTAAATATCCCAATTCTAAAAAATTCTACAACTTTCATCAAAGAATTTTAGAAGAAGTTTTATTATCCTGCGAATTAGCCCTATTTTTAAGAGAAAATCTGGAAAAAGAAGCTAAAGAATCACCTGTCTTGTTGAATTATCAATTTCGCTATATTCATGCCGATGTTGGAGAAAACGGAGCTACAAAAGACATGATAAAAGAAGTGACTGGTTTAATTCGAGGAAATGGCTTTGAGCCAAAAATAAAACCAGAATCCTATGTAGCCTCAACCGTTGCTGATCGTTATGCCTAATTATACCTCTCTTTCTACCCCGCTTTCTCGGGCCCCTACAGTTATTGTAGCGATATCAGGAGGGGTGGATAGCGCGGTAGCTACAGCCCTATTAAAGAGGGCTGATTTTAGTGTAAAGGGGGTTTTCTTAAAGCTTTACGATTCGCCCCATTTTAAAAAGAGTGAAAAAAAAGCAAAAAAAATTGCCAAAATTTTAAAAATTCCTATTTTAATTTTAGATTTAAGAAAAGAATTTAAAAAAATAGTAATAGATTATTTTCTGAAAGAATATAAAAAAGGGAGAACTCCTAATCCCTGCGTCGTTTGTAATAAAAAAATAAAATTCGGCTTATTGTTAAAAGAAGTAAAAAAAGTGGGGGGAGATTATTTAGCTACTGGTCATTACGCCCGTCTGCGCCGGGAATTTCCAAAGGGCGGCGGGCAGGCGATGTCCAATTCCCGTTTTCCAACATATAAGTTATTAAAAGGAAAAGATAAAACTAAGGATCAATCTTATTTTCTTTGGCAGTTAAATCAAAATCAATTGAAGTATATTTTATTTCCTTTGGGAGATTATACGAAATCTGAAGTAAAAAACCTAGCTAAAGATTTTGGGATAGCTAATTTAGTTAGACCAGAGTCAAGAGATATTTGTTTTCTTAAAGGAAAGTACCAAGATTTTTTTAAAAAATATTTAAAGCTAAAACCAGGGCCAATTCTGAATAGATTTGGAAAAAGAATTGGCCAGCATCAAGGTTTAGCCTTTTATACTATTGGCCAGAGAAAAGGAATAAAACTTCCTGGTGGACCGTATTGGGTTTTAGACAAGAACCTAAAAAGAAATCTTTTAATTATTACTAAAGATGAAAAAGACTTACATAAAAAAGAATTAGTAGCCGAGAAAGTAAACTGGATTTCTGGAAAAGAACCCCGCCTCCCCCTAAAAATCAAAGCTAAAATTAGATATTTGCATCCAGCCAGTTTGGCAAAAATCGTGAAACATAAAACATATAATCTTAAACATAAAAAATACAAAGTTATTTTCGGTAAGCCTCAGCGAGCAATTACTCCCGGCCAATCAGTAATTTTCTACGAGGGTGAGGAACTCTTAGGTGGGGGGATAATTAAATAATTCTCAATTTTTAATCTTCTGATATAATTAAATTAGTTATGACTTCTTCAGAACTTAGAAAAAAATTTTTGGATTTTTTTGAGAAAAAG
>CAZBBD010000043.1:0-5018 GCA_964490315.1 uncultured Candidatus Saccharibacteria bacterium | reverse complement strand
AAACTTCCCCATATTGGTTCAGTTTATCAAAAAAGATTAAAAAAATTAGGAATTAGGACCGTAAGCGACCTTTTGCATCATTTTCCTTATCGCTATGAGGATTTTTCAAATATAATTCCAATATCTAAAGTTAAATTTGGAGAAGCTTGTTGTATTCAGGGGAAAATTTTAGAGATTAAAAACAATAGGACTTGGAAAAAAAGAATGATTTTAACTCAAGCCATAGCTGAAGACCAGTCTGGAGCAATTAAAGTGGTCTGGTTTAACCAACCTTACTTAATCAATGCTTTAAAGCCAGGGGATTTAGTTTGCTTGGCAGGTAAAATTAATTTAGGAAAAGAAAAAAGAGCCGGCTTATATTTATCCAGTCCAGCTTATGAAAAAATTCAAAATTCAAGCCTAATTCATACTGGCAGACTAGTGCCGGTCTATCCTGAAACTGAGGGTTTGTCTTCAAGATGGTTAAGATATATCCTCCGCCCAATATTAATTGAACTTAAAAATAAAATTAAAGATCCTCTGCCAAAAGAAATAAGAGAGAAATATCAATTGCTGTCCTTTAAAAAAGCAATTTGGCAAATTCATTTTCCAGATTCATTAAGTTTGGCGAAGCTGGCTAAAAAAAGGTTTTCTTTTGAGGACCTTTTTTATCTTTCTCTTTCGGTTTTAAAAGAAAGAATGAAAATAGCCAACGAAAGAGCTCAAGCTTGTCCTTTAAATCTTGAGTTAGAGCGTAGTTTTGTTGAAAGTTTGCCGTTTAAATTAACCTCTTCCCAGAAGAAAGTTGCCTGGCAAATTCTAAAAGATGTTGCCAAACCAAGACCAATGAATAGATTGTTGGAAGGCGACGTTGGTTCTGGAAAAACAGTGGTAGCGGTGATGGCTGTTTTGAATGTAATCAAAAAAGGTCATCAAGCAGCTTTAATGGCTCCGACCGAGATTTTAGCTAAACAACATTTTCAGAATATAACTACTCTCTTGAAAAATTTTAACCTGAAGATTGGTTTATTAACCGGGAAGGAAAATAAATTAAATAACAAAAAAATTCCTCAAAAAAAATTACTGGAGAAAATAAAAAATGGTGGAATTGGTTTTTTAATTGGGACCCATGTATTAATACAAGACAGAGTTAAATTTAAAAATTTAGCTTTAGTAATTTTAGATGAACAGCATCGATTTGGAGTAGAACAAAGGGCCCGGCTCTGCCAAACCCGTGCTTCTGACGAGTGCCCGAAATTTATTCCCCATTTATTATCAATGACTGCCACCCCTATTCCCAGAACATTAGCCTTAACTCTTTACGGTGATTTAGACCTATCTTTAATTACGGAGCTGCCAAAGGGAAGAAAAAAAATAATTACTAAGGTCATAGCTCCAAATAAGCGCAGAGATGCTTATCAGTTTATAAGGAAACAGGTTAAAGCTGGAAGGCAAATTTTTGTAATCTGTCCAAGAATTGAACCCAGTGAGAATTCAAAAATAACAACTTGGGCAGAGGTAAAAGCGGTTAAGGAGGAATATGAAAAATTATCAAAAATTATTTTCCCCGATTTAAAGGTGGGTTATTTGCATGGGAAGATGAAAACCGAAGAAAAAGAAAAAATAATGGAAGACTTTAAAAACAAAAAAGTTGATGTTTTAGTTTCAACTTCGGTAGTAGAGGTAGGAATTGATATTCCCTCAGCTACCGTAATGATGATTGAAGGAGCAGAAAGATTTGGCTTAGCTCAACTCCACCAGTTTCGGGGGAGAGTAGGAAGATCAAAATATCAATCTTTTTGCTTTTTATTCACTGATTCCCCAGCTAGAAAAACCCAACAACGATTAAAAGCCTTAATCTCTTCTGAAAATGGTTTTGAACTTTCTGAAAAAGATTTAGAAATTCGAGGACCAGGAGATTTTTCTGGAATTAGACAATGGGGAATCCCAGACTTAGCCATGGCTTCTTTAAAAGACGTATTTTTGGTTCAAAGCTCTAAAAATGCAGCCGAAGAAATATTAAAAGATGACCCAAAATTAAAAAAATATCCCTTATTGAAAGCAAAACTTAAGGGATTTCAAAAAAGAATACACCTCGAATAGATTATTTTCTAACTTTTTCAGTTGGCCAAAAGCCTAAGGGCTTCCCAAAAAATAATCTGGCTTGAGCATCTAAAGCTGGGAAAACTCCAAAAACAATTAAAGTAATTGGTAATAAAAACCACTGGAAAATCATTGAAAGATTTCTCAAGCGGGAATATTTGGCTGGCCGAGGAGGTAGAATTAACATGCTAATAATAGCTGCCACTACCATCCCAATCATAGCCAGAGTCATAATATAACTAGTTAATCTTGGTAAATTATAAGAAAGTAAAGTAGTGTTAAAACCTTCTCCACCTAAGATTATAGGCAGCCAACCTAAAAAGAAAATTAAAAGAGCAGCAGTAGCCCAAGACCAAAACCCCTCAAAGATAATAAATAAATGGCGAAATTTTTCTAAAAGAGGAATTTTTTTATTTTTTAAAAATCCATAAAGAAGGTAAGGAACATTTTCTACTCCCCAAGCCCAGCGCCTCTGTTGCCGATACTGATTGATTATTGTTCTTGGTAAATTTTTAGCCATAACTGCATCCATTGAAACCGGATAATATAAGGGGGTTACTCTATAGTCTCCGTTATAGTAAAAAAATGCGCGCCAGAAAATTCGGGAGTCATCAGAAACTACATCTTTGGGATAGTTAACTTCTTCCAGGGTTTTAAACGGCATAGAATGAGAAGAATAAGTTACTAATTGCTCTGGTTTCTCTTGTTGCATCATTTGCCAAAATGTTCCTGAAGTAGCAATTACCCTGGAAAAAGCAGGAGCTAACCAGATATTATTATTATAAATTGGGACAGGTTGATAACTTGATTTTAAGGGTTTTTTTGCGGTTAAATAATGATAAGTTAAACAGCTGAAATATTGGGGATAGGGCCTGGTGTCAATGTCAAAAATAGAAAAAATAATATTTTGAGAAGGAATTTTTAAGGGGCGGATTATTTCTTCTTTTACTCGATTAACTGCCCAGGCAACATTAGAGCCTTTTCCAATAATTTCTCCTGGAATATTTTTAGGGTGGGTAGTAATTAAAAACCGGAAAAATTTTTGGGAAAATTCTTTTTCAATCTGTTTAGCCAATTCTTGGATATTTTCTCCAGCCCTTTCTTCAGTTGCTAAAGTAATTATTATCTTATTTTTAGGATAAGAGGATTTTTCTAAAGCCTGAAGAGTGCTTTTAACTATTTCTGCTTTTTCCTTATACATAGGCAAAGTTATTAAATGATAAATATCTTTCCAGTTAGTAGCCGGTAAGGAATAATCGGAAACTGACAATTGATTAAGTTTTTCAATCCAATTAATTTGAAGGTGCTTTTTCATCTTTCGATAGCTAGCAATCTGATGAATTGATAAATAAGAAATTCGTAAAAACCAATAAAGGTCAAAAGCTAAAATAAAAATAGCTATTATTATTGGAGCTAACCAAGACAGAATAAAAACAGTTCCCAGGGTCCCCCAAGATAAAAATCCAGGTAAAATTTCAAAGAATTTAAAAAGGGCTCGATTTTTCGAGCTTTTAAAATCTGACCTTTTGCTAATTTTGAGATAGTTTTTTTCCATAGTGGCCCCATGGGAAGTCGAATCCCAGTTTGCAGGATGAAAACCTGATGTCCTAACCACTAGACGATGGGGCCAGGTTAGAATTATTTTATCAAAAAATTGAAAAAAAACAAGGGAATGATAAAATAATTAGATATGAAACCTTTTCCGAAAATCTATCAACCAAAAAAGGTTGAGAATAAAATTTATAAACTTTGGCAAAAATCTGGTTTTTTTAATCCTGATAAATTACCTCTTCGCCACAAAAAACCTTATTGTATCGTTATTCCTCCTCCAAATATTACCGGCGAACTCCATATGGGTCATGCTTTAAATACGGTGGTTCAGGACGCTTTAATTAGATGGCGGAGAATGCAGGGATTCAAAACCCTTTGGCTTCCTGGAGCTGATCATGCTGGAATTTCTACACAAGTTATGGTTGAGAAAGAATTAAAAAAAGAAGGGCTAACCAGATTTGATTTAGGTCCAGAATTATTTATTAAAAGAGTTTGGCAATGGAAAACTAAATATGGAAATATTATTTTAGACCAGTTAAAAAAATTAGGGGCTTCTTTAGATTGGTCAAGGACAAGATTTACTTTAGATAAAAATTATGCTTTGGCAGTAAAAACTGCTTTTTTACATTATTTTAAAAAGGGTTTGATTTATCGAAGAAAAAGAGTAGTAAATTGGTGCCCAAGATGCCAAACCAGCTTGTCAGATTTGGAATTGGAATACAAAACTGAGCGAGGGAAATTATGGTATATCCGCTATCCGCTCAAAAAAGAGGGCGTCCTTCGGCAAACTCAGGACGACGATAATTCCATTATCGTCGCGACCACCAGGCCTGAAACGATGTTGGGAGATACGGCAGTTGCTGTAAGCCCAAAAGATAAAAGATATAAAAACTTAATTGGGGGAAAAGCTATTTTACCATTAGTTAATCGGGAAATCCCAATTATTGCTGATAAATTAGTTGATCCTGAATTTGGAACAGGGGCGGTAAAAATTACTCCTGCTCATGATTTAACTGACTATGAAATTTCTTTAAGGCACAATTTACCGATGATTCAGGTGATCGATGAACATTCGTTCATCTCTCCCCTTCCTTATCAAGGGATGAAAGTATTGGAGGCTCGCCAAAAAATTATTGAAGATCTAACCAAGCTAAACTCGGTAGAAAAGATCGAAGATTATAATCATTCCCAGCCTAAATGCGCCAGATGCAATACCACTATTGAATTAATTCCTTCAGAACAGTGGTTTTTAAAAATGGCTGATTTAGCTAAGATGGCTGAAACTCCAGTTAGAAAGGGCAGAATTAAATTTTATCCAAAAAGTTTTGAAAAGTCTTATTTTGACTGGTTAAAAAATATAAAAGATTGGTGTATTTCCAGACAGA
>CAZBBD010000042.1:0-5021 GCA_964490315.1 uncultured Candidatus Saccharibacteria bacterium | reverse complement strand
TCAGGAATGTCAAAAATAATCCCCCGCCATTTCCCATCCCACCTAAATTTTCGGTCTTTCTTTTTTCTTATTACTGCTTTAATAATCTCTATTCTTCCCCAAGGCGTAAGATAAAATTTGTTGTTTTTGAAAGTAAAATATTTGCTTTTCTTTAAATAAGAAATCTTTTTAGAAAAATAAGGCCGAGAATAATCTGTATAGAAACCCATCCCTTTTGTTAAACTGTGGGGATCAAATACTATCTCAAATCCTAAATTTAAGAGCTCTTTTGAGGTTTCTCCTAAATAAGTAAGAATTTTTCTAATTAATGAATCTTCTTTTAATGGTTTTGCCATAACAAATATCCTTTCCATTATTATAGCCGATCGGACCTTATAATGGAATAAAAAAGGGGGGGTGGTTGGAGTTTTGGATAATTTTTGGTACAATGAATTCGTATAATGAATATGATATATGGCAGAAATTTTTCAGCAAATTGAATTAGAATTGAGGAAATTGGGATTAACCGAAAAAGAGGTTAAAGTATATTTAGTCGGTTTAGAGCTTGGTCCAACTTCAGTTCAAAATTTGGCTCAAAAAGCGAGTATAACCAGACCGACCACTTATAAAATTATAAAAGGATTAAAAGAAAAAGGATTATTCGCTGAAACGGAACAAAAGAGGAAGAGCTATTTTGTTGCCCAGTCGCCGGAAAGAATTTTAGGAATTTTAAGAACCCAAAAACGGGGAATAGAAGAAAAAGAAAGAGAGTTTATTCGAATTATTGCTGCTTTGGAAGCTAAGTATTTAAAAGAAAAAGGAGAAATTAAATTATTCAGGGGAAAAGAAGGGCTAAGAGCTTTAGATGAAATTCTTTCTTTCTCTTCCACTCCGGAAATTTTTATTATCAGCCCAAAAAAAATCAAAGAAAAGAAAACAATTCTCCGGAAAATTAAGAAAAGATTAGGGAGAATTGACTTAAAAGAGATCAGCCTCAAGATTGATGGAATTTTAATTATTTTTGATAAAGTAATTTTCTTTCCTAATAAAAAGAAAGAAGGTTTTTTAATTGAGAGTAAAATTGTTATTGAGTTACTAAAATCTCTTGTTCGTGCTTTATAGATAGAATTTTTATCTTCAAAGAAATTTAGTTTTAAGAATATATTTTTTATTTATTTCCAGCCACCACTTATCGCCCTTCACTTTAATAAGGTGCTTGCCTAATTTTTTCCCCAATTTTGTCTTCAATCTCGTTAAAGAAAAATAAAGCCATTTTGAAGCGGATTGATTTCCAAGTTCATAACACTCTTTCTCCAGAAGCATTTGGGCTAAAATGTCAGCATCTTTCGCTATTTTAGCTTCAGGAGTTTTTGCTTCATTATATTCCTGAAAAAGCTCAAAAAGAGGAAATTTCTTAAACTCATAGTCCCGAGAAATTTCTTTTATAATTCCTGGCTCATTAAGAGGTGTGGTATAAAATTTATTAATCAGATTTTTTTCTCCTCCTCTAACTTCACCCAAGTCGTGAACCAAACCCATTTTTATTGCTTTATCTTCGTTTCCACCCTCTAATCTCGCCATTAACCAACTAATAATTGTTACATAAAAGCTGTGCTCAGCAACATTCTCTTTAATCGGACCCTTTAGATAAACTAAGGAGGCTCTTGGCAAATGTTTTAAGGCCCGATATTCCAATATAAAATTAACGATTTCTTTAATATCTTTTTGCTTTTCCAAAGAATTAAATTTTTTAATTGATTTCTTTTTCATAAAGCTGTTTCTACTATACCACAAAAAACAAAATCAAATAAAAGAGTCCGCCGAAGGCGGCAAGCAGGAATCCTTAAAGATAACTGCTTTTTTGTTTTTTAAAGGAAAATTAAATAAAAGAGCAACCATTATTTCGGTTTCTGCTCTTTTATTTCAACGCAAAATAAAACCCTAAAACTGAAATTTCTAATTTTTTAGGTTGAGCTATATTCCAGGGGTTTCTGGCGGCGGAGCTGTTGGGCCTTCTGTTTCTTTTGGAGCAGAGGCGCCTTTCTTTTTTCCAGCTGATAGATAATAAGCTACTAATCCGACTGCTACTACTACACAAATTACTAAAAACAAATTTGGATCCATAGTTTTAAATAATTAATGATTATTAGGTTCGACCTTGAATTTTAGCTCTTATTATATTCTCTTTTTTTAATAGACTTTTGTCAAGTGGAGAATTGCTCACGTAATTTATAGATATCCCCTGCCCCCATTATTATTACTATTTCTTTTCCTTCCAAATTTTTCTTTAAATATTTCACAATTCTCTTTTTTGGCAGATAAATTGTATTTTGTTTATTAATCGCTTTTACTAACTTTCTTGAATTTATTTTTTTTCTTATTTTCTTTTCCTCTCTGCCGGCCACATCATAAATATCAGTGATAATAATTTTATCAATAAAAAACTTGTCCTGAGTCTGCCGAAGGCCTTTGACGAAATCGTTAAAGAAATAAAAAGTTCTCTGGTATTGGTGGGGTTGAAAAACACACCAGATTTTTTTGTTTGGCCATTTTTCTCGAGCAGCCCTCAGGGTTGCTTCAACCTCTGTGGGATGATGAGCATAGTCGCTAATTATAGTAACTGGTAACCGGCGACGAGCAACCAGTGATTTTTTAATCTCGAATCTCCGCCAGGCGCCTTTATACTCTGAAAGAGCTTTGAAGGAAATCTTATCCGGAATTTTCAGGACTCGGGCCACGGCTAAAGCTGCCAAAGCATTATAAATGTTATGTTCTCCCGGAACCCTTAAAACCTTTTTTAATTTTTGGCCTTCTTTTTGTTTTATTGAAAATACACAGGTGCCACCTATGTATTTTTTTAGTTTTCTAAGGTTTATTATTTTAGTAATATTTTTATCGTCACCATTCATTACCAACATTCCATCCTTTGGTAAATGGTTAATGTATTCTTTATAGGTTTTTAAGATATTTCTCAAATTTTTATAATAATCCAAATGCTCTCTTTCAATATTGGTTAAAACAAGAATTTGGGGCCAATAATTTAAAAAAGAAGCAAAATGTTCATCTGCTTCAATTACCAAGTATTTTGACTTCCCTACTCTACAATTTGACCCCCCGCCAAAAAAATGGTGGGGGGCGAATTCCTTAACTTTTGTGCCAACAATAACAGAGGGATCAAAACCAGCCTTAGTTAATAGGAGGCCAATCATTACCGTGGTGGTGCTTTTTCCGTGAGTTCCGGAAACAGCAATGGTAAAATGTTTTTTAGTTAGTTCTCCTAAGGCCTCCGGATAACCAAGAAGCTTTATTTTCCTTTTTTTAGCTTCTTTAAATTCAGGATTATTCGGTTGGACTGCCGGACTATAAATGACTAAATTAACATCTTTTGGCAAATTTTTAGCTTTATGTTTGCCGATATAGATTTTCGCCCCTTTATTTTTAAGAGCTTTAGTAATTTCAGACGAAACTAAATCAGACCCGCTGACCAGGTTCCCTTTTGTTAAGTAATACTGAGCTAAAGCTGAAACTCCAATCCCGCCAATACCGATAAAATGAATCTTCATAAACCGAGTTTTTACGAAGTAAAAATGAAGATGGAGATGAAAAAAAATTTTTCATCGACTACCTACCAATTACGAATATTTATTCTTTTAATTTAAAACTTTCTAAAATCGTATATTCTGGGCCTCCTTTTTTTAATTGACTTTCCATTACTTCAATCGAATCTACTGGAAGAACCAAAGAAATTTCTTCTGAAACTTCTGGTCTTTCTTCGGGTTCAATCTGTCGAAATTCCCAAGTTCGAATTCGGCCCAAAGTAATATGAGCAGTGTATGCCCTCTCTTCGGTTTCCAAATCTTTAATCGAAGAAGATGAAAGTGATTTTTCTAAATCGCTCTGTAATTTTCCTAATTTATTGCTTTTTTCTCCCTCAAGCCAAATCATCCTGGGCGGTATCTTTTTTGGCGGTCCATAAATTATTTTTTTCAAATTAATAGAAAATGCTTCATGGCGCGAGGCAACCTCTTTTGTAATTTTTAAAACTTCCAAAAGTTCCTCATCTGAAAGATAACCAAGAAAAATTAAAGTAATATGGATATTTTCCTTTTTAGTCCATCTAATTGGCAGCTCTAGCCATTTAGATTGATAATCTATAAGCTTTTTCTTTATATCTTCTGGTAAATTTATAGCAATAAAAATTCGATGCCGCATATTTAAAATATAACAGAAATTGTGTTAAAATTCAATTGAGGGCGATGAAGTTTGCCTTCTGCGAAGTTTGCCTTCATCTTTATCTTCATTTTTGCAAGCAAAAATTCGATGAAAGAAGCTTATTTATATAAAAAATTAAAAAATGGCATGGTCCAATGTCAGAATTGTGCTCATTATTGTGTTTTAAGTCCAGGGCAAACCGGAATTTGCGGAGTTAGAAAAAACATTGACGGAAAATTATATGCCTTAAATTATGGAAAAGCTTGTGCTGTAAATATTGACCCGATTGAAAAAAAACCATTTTTCCATTTTTTGCCCGGCAGCCAATCTTTATCGGTGGCTACTGTTGGCTGTCAATTTTCTTGCAAAAACTGCCAGAACTGGGATATTTCCCAGGGACCAAAACTGACCGGCCAAATTAAAGGAGAAAACGTGTCTCCAGAAGAAATTGTTAAGATGGCTAAAAGTTATGATTTACCCAGCATTTCTTATACTTATACTGACCCTATTGTTTTTTCAGAATACGCCTTAGATACGATGAAATTAGCCAAAAAAGAGGGTTTAAAAAACACCTGGGTCACCAGCGGCTTTTTATCAAAAGAATTATTTGATTTGATTTCCCGTTCGACAAGCTCAGGGCAAGCTCCTCTTTTGGATGCGGCAAACATTGATTTAAAATATTTTTCTGACAAAGATTATATTAAGTATTCCGGAGGAAGATTGCAGCCGGTTTTAGACACTTTAAAAAGAGCAAAAGACAAAGGAATTTGGCTAGAAGTGACCACTCTAATAATCCCTACCATAAATGATTCGGAAGAAACACTTAAAGA
>CAZBBD010000041.1:1306-5039 GCA_964490315.1 uncultured Candidatus Saccharibacteria bacterium | reverse complement strand
GCCTTGGCAATCTGGACAAACTTTTTGTTTAATTTCATCTGCTTTAAATCTTTTGTGGCAATTTTTACATTCTACTAATTCATCAGCAAAACCAGCAGCTAAATGACCAGAAGCTTGCCAGATTTCAGGATTCATTAAAATAGCCGCATCTAATCCAACTATTCCGCCAGCTGGCGGATTCTGAAATTTTGTCATCTCTGACCACCAAGTTTTTTTAATATTATTTTTCATTTCCACTCCTAAGGGTCCGAAATCATATGAAGACTCTAAGCCACCATAAATCTCAGACGAGGGGAAAACAAAACCCCGTCTTTTGCAAAGTGATATAATTTTTGACATTAAATCCATCGTTTTAAAAAAAACTTAAAAATTTAGAAATTTAAAATCGAATTTTTTAGGTTTTTATTTATCGAACAATCCCTTCTTCTTCAGTTACGGTTGAGTCATCTGGCAAAGTGGTATTTATGGCTTCTGCCACAGCCTCTAAGGTCTGAGTAGTCCATTGATCTTCACCAGTTATTTCAGCTTCACCAATAATTTTTGGAGTTTTTCCTCTTTGAGAAATATTGGGAGTAAAAGCAATCTGGAAAGAAATATTAGGAGAAGGATTAAAAACTCCCTGACCTACTTTTAAGTCTCCGATATCCCAAACAATTTCTCGGGAATCTGAATCAAAAGTAAATTTTCCAGTTTCTTCTTCTGGAAAAATTTCTCCAGTTAATTTGATATTTTTAGGTAAAGTAGCTTTTACTTTTACATTTTTAATCTCGTTATAATAATTCTTTGCTTGCCATATTATAGTATAAGTTGTAGTTTGACCAACTTTAGGAGGGATAGAACCAGAACTTTCCCAAACCTCAGCCCGGAAATAACCTCTTTGAGAAATTTCTAATTTTGAATTAACTTTAGTGACAAATTCTTCTTTAGCCTGACTTAGATAAATTTTATTTTTGATCAACGCTTTTCCTTCAGAAGAAGGGATTTCCCATTCCGTTTTTAATTTTACCCAAAATTCAACCTTTCCTTCTCTTTGGACATCTAAAAACTGAAGGTCTCCTACCCTCTGCCATTCCCATCTAATAGAATTGTCACCCGGGTTGTATTCTCCACCAAAAGCTTTTAAGGTTTCTAAATCGAAAGCTTCTCCCTCTAAAGTAGTAATTAAAAACAAATCAGTTAAGGGTTCTTCTCCGATATTTTTAAAGAAAATTTCATAATGAAGTGAATCTCCAGCGTTAGCAATATATTCAGGATTACCGTTGATTTGTTGAGTAATGTACAAAGCTGGTTTTGTAATTTCTACTCCTTTGGTTGCTTTTTTTAATAAAATCTCTTCGCCCTCTTTCCAGGTATTAAGTTCAGCCTCAAAAATTTTTTGTTCTCCAATCCCCCCTCCAATTCTACCCAATATTTCAATCCTTCCTCCTTCTGCTTTATTTAAAGAGAGAATTTCCCATTCAGTTTTCTCTAAAGATTGAGGATTAGATTCAACGAATTCAAAGTCAAAGGGATATTTTATTTTTACCCTCAAATTAGAAAGAGGGTAATCAATGTTTGAATAATAATTTAAAGTGAATTTTAAATTTTTCCCAGATTCAATTTTAGAGGGCAAGTCAAAGTTAAAATTTAAAGGAACCGATTTAATAATAGTAGTAAAAGTAGTAGTTGATTTATAATAAGGTTTTATATTTTTTGGCCGATAGCTTAACATGACTTTAGCTATCCTGGTTTCTCCTTCTCCTCCTATTAGCCGAGCTTTAAAAGAGAGAGTTTCCTCTTGCCCGGGATAAATATCTTCAAGTTCTACTTCTTTTCTTAAAATATTATTTTCAACAATTGAAAATTTTGGATATTCAAAAGTAAGAGTTGGTTCTTCTAAACGAATATTTCCATTATTTTTATACTTCACAATATATTCAATTTCTTGATAGCCCTCTGCTTCTTCTGAACCTAAAATTTCCAATTTTAAACTCTCTTTTGAATAAGCGTTTTTTTGATAATAATAAAAACCAGCCATACCCACTATAACAGCTAAAAGAACGAGGAATATAATAAATTTTCTTTTCATATTTTATTAATTTTAACAAATTATTTAGGATAAGGGAAAGGGAGATCCGAAATATAATTAAGATAATTTTCAGAAATATTTTTTAACACTTCTAAATAAGAAGATTCTAGCTTTAGTCTTTTAACAATATCCCATTTTTTTTGCAGAAAAAGCCTTAGAATTTTGACGGTATCTATGTCAATCTTCTCAGCTTTCTCTATTTTTTTAAAACACTCTTGACAAATTATGCCCCCCTCTTTTGAACTAAAATAAAGTTTCCCAGGAATTAGTTTTTTTTGGCATAAAGAACAATTATAAAATTCGGGTTGATATCCTAAGATAGAAAGAAGATTCCAGAGAAAATAATAGTAAATTAATTCCCAATTTTCAGTTTTCAATTTCCAATTGTTTAATCCTTGAAATGTTTCGTTTAATAGTTGCCAGATTTTCGGGTCCGGTTCTTGCCCTTTTACCAGTCTATTTAATACTTCCGAAATTTTAGAGGCAATGCTTAATTTATTTAAGTCTTTCCTAATGTTTTGGAAATTATTAATTAGGATAGCATCAGTTAAAGTTTTGTGAGTTTTTCCTTGAATAAATTCAATCTCTGATAAATAAAAAGTTTCTGCTCCCCCTCTTAATTTCGATCTAATTTTTCTAATTGCTTTCCCTAAGATTTCAAATTCCCCAAAATCCTTAGTATAAGTCGTAAATAATTGATCGGCCTCACCTCGATCTTCTTTTTTCAAAATAAAGCCTTGGGTTCTGTAATGAATAGCCATTAAAATATTCGGATCGTTCAAGATTCTCCGATCAGTGTCGGAGATTTTTAAACTTCTTTTAACTCCTTTAAAAATCTAATTTTTCTTTCTATTTGTATTTTTTCGGTATCAGTTTTTGCTCCATTTTGTGCTGTTTCCATTTCTCGAAGTGCTTTTGTATAATCTTCGTTAGAAATATGGCTGCCGTATTTCTCCCCAAAAATTTCTTTTTCCATTTTAACTCTTTCTAATTCACTAAACATTCCCCCACCACCCGGAATAACCGGTGAAGCTTTTCTTAACTTTTCCCGGAATTCTCCTCGAGAAATTTCCCGTTTTTTTTCAAACAAAGCCATAATAATTATATTTTTTTAATTGCTAACCATAATTTTTGCTGGTCGACCTTTACTTCCCTTTCTACAAGAAAAACTTTTTTCAGTTTTGGCCTCAAAATAAAATCTTTAGCCTTAATTTCTTTTAAAATAATTTTTTTATTTTTTTCTAGAGCTTTATTTAATTCAACCGACCCAAAATACTGGACTAAAATTCTATGTCTTGGTTTCAGGCCAGCTGTCTTTCTCATTTCTTGAATTTGGCGAATTACTTCTCTAATCATCCCTTCTTTTTTTAGCTCAGGAGTAATTTTAGTATCCAGCTTTAAAGTTTTCCCAAAAGTAATTTTCTTTACATTAATTTCTTCTCTAATTAAGTCTAATAGTTCTGGCTTATTTCTTAGTTTATAGTCCGGTATTTGCAATTCATTTAAGGGCTGCCGTACTTTTATGCCAGCTCTTGCCCTTTTAGCCAAGGCTAATTTTATTATCTCTCTAATTTTTTCTATTTTTTGAGTTAATTTTTTATTAATTAACTTCCTATTAATCTCTGGCCAATTTTCTAAATGAACCGACTGTTTAGTATTAGAAGT
>CAZBBD010000041.1:0-1296 GCA_964490315.1 uncultured Candidatus Saccharibacteria bacterium | reverse complement strand
GATATAATTGTTCGCTTAAGAACGGGATAAAAGAAGCAGTTAATTTAGTTAAAGTTAATAATACATAGTTTAAAGTATCTGAAGCGTCTTGAAGTTCTTTTCTGTTCCTTGGTCTCTGGAATCTTTTTCGTGACCTCCTAATATACCACTGAGATAAGTCTTCAATAACAAAATTTTCAATAGTTCTTGCAGCTGAAGTGATATTGTATTTATCTAAATTTTTGGTAACTTCTTGAATTAACTCATTTAATTTAGAAATAATCCATCTGTCTAAAATGGGTTTAGTCGCTGTTAATAATTTATACGATCGTGGAAATCGTTGACCATAGGTTTGGGAAAAAAGAAAAGAGTTCCATAAGGTCATAATAAATCTTTTTAAACACCCCTCAACTTCTTTTTCAGAAAAAAGCTTGGAATCTCCTGGCTGATTTACGGTAAAAAAATACCAACGGAGGGAATCTGAACCATATTTTTCAATAATTTCTCGGGGGTCAACTGCATTCCCTTTGGATTTGGACATCTTCTCCCCCTTTTCATCTAAAATATGACCCAAAGAAACAACATTCTTATATGCTGGCCCCTTTTTTAGTAGAGTAGAAATTGCTAATAAAGTATAAAACCAACCCCTGGTTTGATCTACTGCCTCAGAAATATAATCTGCCGGAAATTGTTCTCTGTTATCAATTAACTTTTTATTTTCAAAAGGGTAATGATATTGAGCAAGGGGCATTGAACCTGAATCAAACCAGCAATCGATAACTTCCGGCACTCTTTCCATTAAATTTCCGCATTTTGGACAATAAAATTTCACTTTATCAATATAGGGCCGGTGGAAATCTAATTCCCCTTTTTGATTATAGGACCAACTTTTGAAATCTAATTTACGATATTCTCCTGTCTGAATTTGTGAACCTAAACGATATTTTATAATTTCTAAAGGGGAAAATCCTTTTACTGCTCCTTCTAATATACTAATTGGAGCTTCATGGCTGACTATTAAAATATTTTTGTTTTGATATTTCTGATTAATCTCTTCTAAGAATTGGTACATTCGTTTTTTAACATCCATATAATTTTCACCTCCCGGAACCCCGATTTTAAATCTTTTAAGATAATGCTCTAAAGGGGTTTCTCCTTTTCTTGACCAAAATTTTCCAGCTTCTTTAACCGATTTCCCATTAAATATCCCCATATTAATTTCTCGAAGTCTTTTATCAAACTTAGGTTTAATCCCTATCTCTTTTGCCACAATCTCAGTGGTTTGACGAGTTCTTAAAAGATCGGAAGAAAAAATTA
>CAZBBD010000040.1:0-5069 GCA_964490315.1 uncultured Candidatus Saccharibacteria bacterium | reverse complement strand
ACCCTTTAGATCAAGAAGTAATCTCAACTTTAAGTTCTTATGTCCGAAATGCTCCTCCAATTTTTGAGTATTACGACGCCCAGGGCAATAAAATAGAGGAATACCCGTCCCGACTAGGAGATACCAAAGTAATGAAGCTTTCATTAATAATTGATGTTGACCCCGATCGTTCTCCTCCCCCTTTTGAATTAGAATCAGCGGTTCAGTTAAGAAATTTGAAAGAAGAATAAATTAATAATAATGATTAATAATCAAAAAAAAGGAATAATCGTAACCTATGTTTTAGTCTTTGGAGCAATATTCCTGCTTTTGCTTAGCGGGCTTTTAGGTTTTATTTTACTTCAACTCAGACAGGCTGTTCAAAAAGAAGCCTGGAATGAGGCTCTCAATATTGCTGAAGCTGGAATTAATTATTACCGATGGTGTTCAAATAATGAAGTTGAAGGTAGTTGTCAAGTTGAGAAAGAATATAGGGACCCAGCCGGAAGTCCGATAGGAAGATTTTCTTTACAAATAACTCCAACAGCATACTGTGGAGAGGTTGTTGAAAGAACAATCAGTTCTACTGGTTGGACATACAGATTTCCTAATGTAAAAAGAACAGTTTCTATTTCTCTTGCTAAAACTTCAGTAGCTAAATATGCTTATCTTATAAATGATAATGTTTGGGCTGGAGCCGACAGAGAAATTAGAGGACTTTATCATTCCAACGGAGGCATTAGAATGGACGGAGAAAATCAATCTTTGGTAACTTCAACTAAAGGAGATTGGATTTGTACTAGCTCTTTTGGTTGTTCTAGTTGTCCGACAAGTGATGGCTGCTGGATAGAAGATTCAAACTGTCATTGCCCGGGAGTATTTACGACTACTGGTAATGCTGACCCGGATTTGTTTGATTTCCCAGTTTCTCCATTTGATTTCTCTGCAATTACTATAGATTTAGCTGAAATGAAAAATTTAGCCGAACCTCCGCCAGAAGGACAAGGATTGGGATTATATTTTCCTCTCTCGGGTCAAGAAGGATATCATATTGTTTTAAAACACAATGGAAGTATTGCAAGCATTGATGTTTGGGAGGTAACTGAGGTTGAGATGCTTGGCAATGTCTGTACAACCGTTGGTGCCAAAATTATATGTGATAATGAATCCTGTAAGCCAGAATGTCCCGAATGCCAAAGCGGAAAATGTATAGTTGAAGATCCGGTTATTAAAAATGAAAACTATATTGGCAATCACGAAATTCCCCAGGATTGTGGAGTGGTTTTCTTTGAGGATAATCTTTGGGTAGGAGGAGAGTTTCAAGAAAGTAAGGTAAAAGGAAAAATTACTGTTGTTTCAGCTGACTTAGAAGACCCTGGAAAAGAGACAGATGTTTGGCTTCAAGGAAACATTGAGTACACCGTTAAAGACGGGTCAGACGGATTAACTATTATTGCCCAGCATAATAACTTAATTGGTCTTTATTCTCCGGATAACATGGAGTTAGAAGGAATTTTTATTGCCCAGACCGGTCATTTTGGAAGAAATTACTATCCTTGCGGTGGATCCTCGTCCTATCAACCTCACTGTTTAAGAGATAAATTAGAAATAACCGGTTCAGTGGTTAGTAATGGTCGAGTGGGAACCAAATGGACGGGGGGATCTACTTCTGGTTATTTAACCAGGGAAAATTATTTTGATCCAGATTTAATTTATAGTCCCCCTCCCTTTACTCCTCGGATAACTGATGATTTTCAAATTGTAAATTGGGAAGAAGTAGAATAAAATATAATCCGGATGACGCGAATATGATATACTGTTAGTAGAGCCTATTTTATTTGTGTTCGTGGGTTCGGATATTATTCGTAGATTAGGATTATAGATATGAATTTTTCAACCTTAAAACCAGAAGCCTTCGGATTAGATATTTCTGATTTGTCTTTAAAAATTATTAAACTTGAAAAAAAACGAGGTGGTTTTAATTTGGCTTCTTTTGGCAAAACTCCGATTAAGTCAGGAATAATTAAAGGTGGAGAAATAAAAAATGAAAAAGCCTTGGTAAAAATTATTAAAGAGGCCCTTTCTAAAATAGAAGGGAAAAAAATCAGAACCAAATATGTAGTCGCCTCTTTGCCCGAAGAAAAATCTTTTTTACAGGTAATTCAGATGCCAAGAATGTCAAAAGAGGATTTAAAGTCAGCAGTTATCTATGAGGCTGAAAATTATGTCCCTTTGCCGATAGAAGAGGTCTATTTAGATCATCAAATTATTCCTCCGGTAGTTAATCATTTAGATCATTTTGATGTTTTAATTGTAGCTATTCCCAAAAAAACAGTTGAACTCTACCTTTCTTGTCTTAAAAAAGCCGGTTTAATTCCTAAAGTTTTTGAAACCGAATCTTCAGCTATTTCCAGAGCTTTAATAAAAAATGAAATGACTACTAACCCGATTACCTTAATTGATTTAGGAGCAACTAAAACTCGTTTTATTGTTTTTTCTGGTTATACTGTTCGTTTTACTGGTTCTATCCCAGTTTCTTCTCAGAGTTTTACTGAAATTATTTCCAAAGCTTTAGGAATAAGTTTAATTGAGGCTGAGGAATTAAAAATTAAATATGGTTTAGAGAGAAAAAATAAAACCGGGAAAGAAGTTTTTGAAGCTTTAGTCCCAGTTTTAACTGATCTAACAGAACAAATTAAAAAGTACCTATCTTATTATCAAACTCACATTTCTCCTGAACGCCTTCACCAAAACGGGAAAGGGGTGGAAAAAATTCTTCTCTGCGGGGGAGGAGCTAAACTAAAGGGTCTTATTGATGTTCTTTCTTCCCAATTAGAAATTCCAGTAGAAATGGGAAATCCATGGATAAATATTTTACCAGAACCTAAAAAAGAAATTCCAGAATTTCCCTCTGAAAAATATACTACAGCTTTAGGATTAGCCTTAAGAGGAGTTAAAAATAATAGTTAATAAATTCGATAATCGATGAAGTTAAAGCTTCAGCTGCCCGAATGTAAATGAGGGCGAGAGAAGAACTTTAGTTCTTCGAACCCATCTTCGCTTCCACATCTATTTATATTATTCTAGTATAGAAGCTCGATGATTAATCTTTTACCATCACAACAAAAGGAGGAAATTTTACAAGAAGAAAAGAAGAGGCTGATTTCTATTTTAGGAATTTTAATTTTAATTTTTCTTATTTGCCTAGCCTTAATTTTATTTTCAATCAAGATTTTTATCTCCAGCCAAGTAGGGATCCAAAAAACCATTCTTAATCAAAGGGAAAAAGAACTCGAGGTTTCCAGAATTCAGAGTCTTGAGGAAGAAATTAAAACAAATAATGCAATCCTTTTAAAGTTAAATTCTTTTTATCAAAAGCAAATTAATTTACTTGAGGTTTTAGAGAAAATTGTTATTACTCTCCCCTCCGAAATCTATTTAACTAATCTTAGCTTTAATAAAACTCAAGATGAAGAATCTTTTTCTCAAATTTCTCTCTCTGGTTCTGCTCCTACTCGAGAAATTTTATTAGAATTTAAGCAGAATCTGGAGAGTGAAGAAATCTTTAAAGAACCCTCTTTCCCTCCTTCTACCTGGGTAGAGCCAACTGATATTAATTTTTCAGTGAATTTTATAGTCTCTAAAAATGACTCCAAAAAGTAAAAATAATTTATCTTTATTAATTTTTATTATTTTAGCTATCTGCTTAATTGTTTTTTTGATTTACCCTCTTTTTATTAAAATCAGAGAGAGTTCGAAGGAAATATTTTCTCAAAAGTCAGCTTTAATTTCTTTAGAAAATAAAATTAAAGATCTAAGAAAATTTCAAACTCGCTGGCAAGAAATAAAGCCAAATTTAGAGAAAATTGATAAATTATTTATCAACCCTAAGGTTCCGGTGGAATTTATTAATTTTTTAGAAACAACTGCTGAAAATTATGAAATTCCCGTTAAAATTTCTTTAGTGCCCTCAAAAAAAATCGAGGGAGATCTCTGGCCTTCTATTTCTTTTCAAATCAGCTCTACTACTTCCTTTTCTAAAATTTCAAGATTTTTGGATAAGTTAGAATCTAGTCCTTATTTAATTGAAATCCAGAATTTAAATGTAAGAAAATTAACCGGAAAAGAACTGAAACCTGAAGAAGAGACTTCTTTGGGTAGTGTTGAGGTTAATTTTTTAATAAAAGTTTATACTAAATGAGAATCTCAAAATTTAAAACTAAAAAAATTCAGGAATCCTTAAAAAAATTAATTAAAAGTTTAGTTGAAAATAGCTTCTTAACTTTTTTAGAACTTTTATTAATAGCTTTAATTATAGGCGGAATCGTCTTTTATCAATACGGTATTTTAGCCAAAAAGTCACCGGCTGAGATTAGTGAAAAACCCTTTCAATTTCAAGAAAATGCCTATCAACAGCTTTTAAAGAACTGGCAAGAAAAAGAAAAAAAATTCAAAGAAGCTGATTTGAAAGAATATCCTAATCTTTTTAAAGAAATTAAAGAAGAGTCGCCAGAGTTAAAGCCAGAGCAAAATGAAGAGCCAGTTCCAAAACCACCCGAGCCAAAAGTTGAAGGGCCTTTTCAAGAATATGTTGTACAGAAAAGAGATTGCTTGTTATGGATTGCTCAAAGATTTGGAGTTACCATTGAGTCAATTTTGAAAGCAAATCCTCAGATAATAAACCCAAATATAATTGTTACTGGAGAGAAACTCAAAATTCCAAAACTTCCTGATTAACATTGACCAAGTAACAAATTTTAGATATGATATTTAGTTAATGCCCCTGTAGTTCAATGGATAGAACATGGGCCTTCTAAGCCTGAAATATAGGCCCGCCCCGCACCAAATTACTTGCCCTCATAGTTCAATGGATAGAACACAAGCCTTCTAAGCTTGTGATGGGGGTTCGACTCCTCCTGAGGGCACAATTGGTGCGGGGTGAAACTCCTATTGGGGGCACATGGTGGGCGTAGTGTAGTGGATAGCACAAGAGTTTGTGGAACTCTTAGGGGGAGTTCGAATCTCCTCGCTCACCCTGGTTAAAATTGAATTCAAATTTAGATAACCCTCTCGGGTAGTTCGAACCGATT
>CAZBBD010000039.1:0-5283 GCA_964490315.1 uncultured Candidatus Saccharibacteria bacterium | reverse complement strand
ATTGATGAACCCCAACCGGGACAATGAAGGTATCAGTGAAGCTTATCGAGGCATCAGTAGCAAGATCACCCGGCCCACAAACTATGTCACCATTTTCATCGTATACCTTAACATTAGTAACCTCACTATAGAGAATATTAGTAAGATCGAAGTTAAACTCAAGGGCAGAAATCTTTACGTCTTCTCCTTGGGCGTTGAAATCAAAAACTGCTACTTCCTGGTCATCAGCTGGAGCAATACTGCCGGTAGCCGGAGTGGCTGATGATTTAGAAACAGTTAAAGCGCCTTCTTGGATGGTTTGGTCGGTTCCTTTACCATCCCAACTGTCTAGTCTAGCTGGAGTGATGTAAAAGCCGTAGGTGTTGCCCTTAACTGACATTAAAACATCACTGCCATCAATTAAATCAGCATTGGTGGTTAAACTTGAACCGCCAATTATATCAACCATTACTTTAAAGCGATAGGTTTCTCCTTTATCCAAAGAAATTCCTAAATTAGCCCAGCTGGCTTTGCCCCCCGCGCTCCAACTATCTACCGTGCCCAAACTCATACTTTCGGTTACGCTGTAAAGTTCAATATTTGCAACATCGTCTAAAGCAGCTGTTCCAGATTCCATCAAAGTAATTTGCTCAATGGTTACCCCTTCGGTGGAACCAGCTGCTGCCTTAAATTTCGATACTACAACATCAGTATCCCCAACAGACGGCTGAGAATCAGTAGTGGTTTCTTCTGATACGGTGATGTCACCAATGGTTAACTGAACCACGGTCATTGCGTTTCCCGTAACCGGGAAAGTTCCATTAATCGTAGCTCCTCCGGCTGAAATATCATCAGCTGAAGCAATTCCAAAAGCGGCAGTTAAGCCTCCGGTAGTATCATCCACAATTCCGGCTCGAATATAGTAGCTAGCCGAAGTGCCAGCTCCAATAGTTAAAGCTGGAGCAAAGGTAATCATTGCTTTGCTGTTGGTATTAAGACTGCCAATACTGCCCGCGTTCACGCCATCCGCATCAAGAATCTTGATGTTTTCTAAGTGAGAGTTGGAGGTTAGTCCGGTTCTGGTCACGTATATCTTGCTAATTGAGACATCGGCATCAGAACCAGCGCCTAAAGTGAGTTTGGTGAAGTTAGCATTAGCATTGTCAGCAACAGTCGCTGAAGCTGGAGTGTCAGCCGCCAATCCTACAGTAAGACCTGCACTTGTCGGAGGTACATATTCCTCAACACAGGTGTTAGCTGTACAAACATAGCCTGTAGGACAATCAGCGTTAACGGTGCATTCCACTGGGGGAACAACTGCACCACCAGCTAAAAGTTCATTTAACTTGGCGATAGTAGTGTCACCAACATAACCAGTTCCTGAAGTTAAACCCCAGTAAGCTAAAACATCATCAGCATATTTTTCCTGGAACTTAATAACTCCTCCTTTGGTCAAAGGGCCAAAGTAACTAGTTTCTGAACCAGGAGAACCTACGCCGGATGCAGCTATTTGGGTGTCTGAGGCTGAGTTCAAGACGATTTGTAAACAATTTACATCATCGCCCGTCATTCCTTGGCTAAGATGGCGATCAAAACTGGTAATAGCACAACCAGTAACAGCAACTCCTCCACCTTGAAGTGTTGCCAATTGACTTTGCAATGCAGTTAATGTGGCTAACAAATCATTAATTTGCGCCTGAAGTTCTTCGGCGGTTACCGCCTTAACTACTCCGGGACCCATCATCCAAACTGCACAAGTAATCGCAACAACAATCGCTACACTCTTTTTTATTGTATTAGACATTTTTGTTTTCTGTTATTTGTTATTTGTTATTTTTATTTTCTTGCCGCATCGACCGTTTACCTTTCACCTTTAAATAAAGGTGAAAGATTAATCTCGCGACCTTACGTAATAGCCACGAGTTTGCGACTTTCAAATTTTAATTTTAAGGTTGATTGCTTAAAAGCCAAATTTTTTCCAAAGCCTCGTTGAAATTGCCGGCTTCAAAATCTTCTTTGGCTTCCGCCAAAAGTTTTTCTTGATCTTCAGTAAGAGTTCTGTTTTCCAAATCTTTTATTTCCCTTTCTACTAATTGGAATAGAGCATTATCTAATTCCTCGCTTTCTCCTACTACCACTCCCAGGGCTTCAATTTTTTGTTTGTTTTCTTTTAATTTTTCAGTTTGCTGGACAATTTTTTTAACATCTATTTTTTTGCTCTTTGCGATTTCTTCAGCAGCTTGAGAAATATTTGCCTGAAATTCATTTAAGGCCGGGGAAAGATTTTCAACCTGATTGGTTTTAGCAATCTCATTTAACTCTTCTAATCTTTTATTAACCAGTCCCAATTGAAAATTTGGCCGCTCGGTTTCAGAAACAAAAACTGCCCGAGATTTCTCGCTAATCTTTTTTAAAGAATAAAGAAAATTACCAGGCAGAGAATTTTGGGCGAGACCGAAAGCCCCAACTAAAAATCCTACAATAATTAAAGTGGCAAAAGCTGGTTTGTATTGAACCCCCCACCACTTTTTAGGAGAAAATATGTTCCAAAAAGATACCTCACGAAAAGTGGTGGGGGGCCCTAAAATCTGGCTTTTAGTTAAAACAACCCAGTCTTTTCTGGGTTTAATTTTCTTGAGTTCTTGGATTTTTTTGACCAAATCGGCTTCTTGCATCTTACATATAATATGACGGATTTTTAGGCTATTTATTACAGACCGAGCCCCGCTTTAGCGGAGTGAAGGTAAAGATGAGGACGAAGTCCTCATCGCCTTATTTAAGTTCATTTTTTAAAGCTTTCAAAGCCCGGTGAAGCTGAACTCTAATAGCTCCTTCCGATTTACCCAACATTTTAGCTATTTCTGATATTGATAAACTGTCTAAATAATGCCAGATGACAACAGTTTGATATTCGTCTCTTATGTTGTTTAAAGCTCCCCTAATCGCATTAAAATCTGAACTCAACATTGCTTCTTCTTCTAAGTTTGTTCGCGGATCAGTAATTGAAACATATTCAGCAGAAACAATCTGGGTTTTACCTTTTTCTCTATAATGGTCAATCACTAAATTCCTGGCAATTTTATATAAAAAGGCTGAGGGATTCACAATCTCTTGGTTATTGATCCCTGGGTTTTGGGATTTTTTAAACGCTTCCCAGCCCCTTAAAAAGGTCTCGGAGGTTAAATCTTGAGCAATCTCTTGAGAATTAACTTTCAAAAAAATAAAGCGATATATTTTATTTATATACTGGTCGTAAATTTTACTGAATAATTTTCTTGGATTAGCCATATAATAATAGGACATAGGACGTCCTAACTAATCTGTCCTGAGTTTAATTTGTAAAAAGTCTGATTGCTCTTCCCTATTCTTTCAATTATACTTTTTTTAAATAAAGACTCAAGGTCTCTCCTTAGAGTTCTTTTAGTGACTTCTGGAAAGACTTTCTGAACTTCCCAAACTTGAATTTTCCCTTTTTCTTTTAAAATCCCTAAAATTCTTTGCTGTCGTTCATTGACAGAAACCTGACTTCTATAATTTTGACCTAGGGCAACTTCTCGCTCCGGTAAACTAATCAGTATTCCGCCTTGGTCAGGTTTCCCAATTTCTCCTTTTGTCTTACGAGAATATGTGAAGCGTTCAAGAGCCCTGTATTCCTCTTGCAGACTTAAGATATTTTCAGGACTTACCCAATTTTGGTTTTTAGCCACCTCAAAAAAATCATCTAAAACTTCTAAATCTTTTTCGGCTTCAAGAAATAAATCTTTAGACCGGTGAAAACTGCCTTCCAGAATTAGAGCAATATTGGCTAAAGTATTATCAGCCAATTCTCTCATTTTATATCTCAGAGGTTCTTTTTTTGGAAAAAGCAAAGTTAGGCGATAAAGATTAGAAGTAAGTTTAATTAAATAGTTTTTATCCATAATTATACTTTAATGAGTATAGCAAGGTTTGAAAAAGCAGTCAAAAATATTTGGATTGCCATTTTTTATTTTTTATGTTTTAATAAAAACATGCAATCTCTTATTGTCATTATTATTGGCCTTCTGGTTATTGGAGCTCTTTTTTATTTTGGTCCATTTCCAGAACACGGGCAAGAATTAACGCCATCAGAAAAAACTGTTTCTCAAACTCAGGCTTTTTTGAAATCAGCAGAACCTTCTTCTCAGTCCCCAGAAACAAAACCCGATATTTCCATTAATACTTATATAACTGCTAGTCCAGAAGAAGGAGAAATTATTAATGAAACCAACGAGGTTAGTTTTGAGTTTAGAGCCGAGGTCTCGCCAAAAGAAACCGAAGGAGGAATAACCTTTGAAACGAAAATTGAAGGATTAGATGAAGACTGGAAAAAAACTTATTCTGGGAAAAGAACAATAAATTTTCCTTCGGGCCCCCAAGAATATACTTTTTTGGTTCGGGCAAAAATAAAAGATTTTGTTGACCAAACTCCGGCCGAAAGAACTTTCAAAATAAACACTTCTCCTTATTTTGAAAAAGTAAAAATTTCCCAAGTAAGGGCTGGCAGCACTTCTCGGCTTTCTTTAATAAAATTAACCACCTACTTGGAGAAAGAAGAAGAAATTAACATCACTGGCTGGCAAATCGAGGGCCGGCGCGGAGATTTTACTATCCCCCAAGGAGTAGAAAAATATCCTTCTATTTACAGCCGCTTCTCTCCCGGGTTAGCTAAAGATATTATTATCAAGCAAAGCGAAAAAATTTATTTGTCGTCCGGCTCCAGCCCCTTGGGAAATGATATAGATTTCAAAACTAATGAATGTATGGGTTATCTTACTAATTACTATGATTTTCCGGTTTCTATTTCCAAAAATTGCCCTAAACCCACTCGAGAAGAAATTTCTCATCTCCAACCTTGCTGCCAAGAGTTTATTCTAGATTTAAGCCGGTGCGAAATTCCAGATTTTTTTGGCAATCTTATTGTCTCCCGAGATTCAGAGTGCGTTTCCTATCTCACTAAAAATTTTAATTATAATGGTTGTCTAAAAAATTATTCCCAAGACGATGATTTTTTAGAAGATGAGTGGCATCTTTTTACTGGTCGGGATTTAGTGGTTAAGGAATGCTATGACACTCTCTGTCTGCAAGACCAAAACGGCTTAGTTATAGACACCTACCAACTTTACGGAACTTGTAAATAATCAGAGCAAGAAAACACTATTTTGAGCCCTGGGAGTCCCTTCAGACTCCTGACTATTTCCCCAGCTTTCAGGATTATTTCCTGAAACTTGGGGGTTTTTTCTTTCCATTGTTTGTTTGGTATTATTATCACCGGCAAACCACCCC
>CAZBBD010000038.1:0-5481 GCA_964490315.1 uncultured Candidatus Saccharibacteria bacterium | reverse complement strand
CATTTTTCTCTGCTCTCGATTATTGAATTAATACTAAAAAGAATCAGGTCAGTAATCCGAACCGCCTTATACAGATCGTGGTTAAAAGTTTTTACTTTTTTTGGCATTTTTCAATTTAATTTTACCCCTAACCCCGCTAAAACCCCGTTATACCCCCATTAAGTTATTCCAACATTCTTGAGAATTTAAGAATGTCTTCTGTCCCCTCTGTCAATCCCCCTGTTTATTCTAACATTCTTAAGAATTTGAGAGTCTTCCTTGCTCTTTCGGTTAGTTTGTGTCTAATATTTATTCCATCTGATTTTTTCAAAACTAAACCAGCAATTGCTAAACGTCTAATATGTTCAGAAGCAGTTTTGAAATTAATGTTTAATTTTCCAGCAATTTCAGTTACTGAAAGTTCCGGCTCTCTTTTTAAGAGCTCCAAAATCTCAACTCGCCGATGATTTGCAAATCCTTTAACAATTCTTTCCAATTGATGATAACTTTTATTTAATGGCATATTTTAAAATTATACCAAACTTCAAAAGACATTCCAACATTCTTGAGAATTTGAGAATGTCCTCGGGGCGTTCTCTTTTTTATCTTTACCTCCTTTTTATTTTCAATTTTCCGAGGGCATATAATTTTATTCCCTCAGGATAAATCTCCTGCTCTGCTTTCTGGACTCTTTTCCTCAAAGCGTTAATACTGTCATTTTCATAAACAGGAACGGCTTTTTGCATTATTATTTGCCCGGTATCCCTGCCTTCATCTACAAAAAATAATGTGCAGCCAGAAACCTTACATCCATAATCCAGCACCGCCTTATGGACGCTTCTGTCAATGCCGGGGAAAGAAGGCAATAAAGAAGGGTGGATATTCGTCACTCTATTTTTATATCTTTTTACAAACCAACCGCTAAACAATCTCATATAACCGATTAAGGCTACCAGTTGAACATTGTGCTTGTCTAATTTTCCAGCAATTTTCTTATCATATTCAGCTCTTTCCATTCCCTTGGGGTCAAGATAATAATGTTCTATTTTATATTGCTTCGCCTTTTTCAAAATTCCCGAATCTTTTTTATCAGAAATTATTACAGCTATTCTTGCCAAACCCCTTAGTTTTCCTTTTTTAATGCTTTTAACAATAGCCGGTAAATCACTTCCGTTTGTAGAACCTATTATTCCAATTTCTAATATTTTTTTCATAAATTTTGCTTAAAACTACCTTAATTCTGGCACTTTTTTGAAATTTTGTCTATAAAAAGAAAAGAGGCGGAATCATGCTGACATGACTCCGCCTTCAAATTAGTCAAGGAACAAATCAATGAGCTTACTATTTGGGCTTTCTATCGTAACTAATATGTCGCCCACTTCTCGCTGTAAAACTGGAGCGAGAGAATTTCTTATTCGCTCACATAACATCTGTCGGGCCTGGGCATCTGCTTTCCTCCCGGAAAATGACGCCCCAGTAATTACCACTGAAACTTTTTCCCTAAGAGAATTTTCATGAAACATAAAAGGAGAAAGGTCTTCTTCTCTCAGCCCTATCCCGGAAATACTAAATGCCTCTCTGATAATCCTGGTAACCGTTTGGGTAATCGTATTGAGTTTCCCATTATCTTTCATTTCTTTATCAGAAAGACTGTAAATATCTATAGCCATAGTTCTTTTCCTCCTTCCTTTTTAGATTTTGTAGAATATATCAGCAGATTTAAATTTGGAGGGGTTTCTCGGAAGAGAAACCCCTCTGTGCATAGAACAAAAATTAATTTGCTCCCCAGGGCGTCAACGTTTCTTTAAATTGCAACCTGAAAACATAAACAGCCACCACTCATCTGTACATCACCCCCTTTCTTTTTAAACTTCTGTTTTACATTATAGACAAAAGAGTAATATTGTCAATGGCACTTTTCCTGACTGGACGATCGAAGTTTTTTATAATTTAACTTTTTAACTCTTCCATTTTTTTCCTTACCAGATAAGGGTCTTCTATGTGGGAAAATACTATTTCTGTCCCGGCAAGGCCGGCAGTATCTATTTTGAGCCAACCGGTATTGGTAATTATCTTATCCCGAAAAGACTGGGTTACTTCCACATGAGTAATTTTTTTATATTCCGCTGTGATAAGTTTTGTGCTAAGCCAGCCCCTTCTGCACAATACCCGTCTATCGGTAAGGGCAAAATTATTGATTTTTCTTAAATACCAGTAGTGAAACCGTCCCATAGCTATCAATAAAATTCCAATTATAGCCACCAAACCGGTCCACAAAGAAACAAACATAAATACAAGACCTCCAAGAAGAAATAAAATTCCGGGCACGTACAATATTAAACTTCGCACCAAGCGGTATTTTTTTCCTACAGAAAATTCGTATTTTATCTCCTCGCCTTTTTCCAATATGTTGGCCCAAATTTTTTTGGTCATATTTTTTCTGCCGTTCCGTCCAAGGGAAACGGTTTAATCTCGCTTATCTATCTTTAAAATACTATTTTTTAGAAAAAATTCAAGTTAAAAAAACCGCCAATTCGTCTACCGACGGAGGCGATTTTTTAGCAGTAAATTCTGAAAAAGAAAAAGCCTCAGACAAGCTTGCGCCAACAAGCTTATAAGAGGCTTTGGTGTGCGGTTTTTGAGAAAGGAGTTTTTAACCCATTGTTCTAATAATATCACGATACACGTAAGCGCTCGGACGAGGCCTTCGTTTCTGGGTCTTGAAGTCAACTTCGATGAGTCCGAAACGCTTGGTGTAGCCCTCAGCCCATTCGAAGTTATCAAGCAACGACCAGTGGAAGTAGCCTCTGACATCTACTCCTGCCCGCATGGCAACTTGTAATGCCTGGATGTGATCCCAGATGAAGTCCGCCCTTAAGCTATCGTTCGCGTCTGCAACTCCGTTCTCGGTAATGAAAATAGGGAGATTGTACTTCTTAAGGCTCAAAAGAACCTTAGTCAGGCTCTCCGGGTTAATTTCCCACCCGAAGTCACTCACTCTCTTCCCAAGTCCAGAAGTTGGCAATGGACGAAGGCCGCTGAAAAGCTGGCGGAAATAAAAGTTGACGCCGAGAAAATCGTTTTCTGTATGGTCAACAATCCAACAATTAGCAATCCCGTCTACAAACCCTGCAATAGCCCGCTCAACTGCCCAGCCATGCACTGCCTCAAACGAAGCAAAACTATGTACTAGGCCGACTGGCCGTCCCGTATTTTTCTTCACAATTTTGTAAGCTTCGTTATGAGCTTCGGAAAACCTTTTCCGAAGACGAAAAGCTGAGACAATCCTTCCTTTCTTTCCGGGCGGCCATTGTCCCATAAGGTATCCCATAAGTATTAGGACAATGGGTTCGTTGAAAGTGTTCCAGTAGTCGACACTACCGGCTAGGGCTTTGGTTGCTGCATCAACATAGGTATAGAATGGTTCAAGTGAAGCCTTACTCCAATTTCCCCTTTCCACAAACCAGACTGGGTTTGTGAAATGATGCAAGGTCACCATCGTGCTAATGCCTGCTTGTTGCAGAATCATCAGCATCTGGCGATACTGGTCGAGAACTGCCGGGTTTATAATCCCGGGTTCGGGCATGATACGGCTCCATTCAAGGGACATTCGATAAGCATTCAGACCGAGGACCTGCATTCGCTCAACGTCTTCCTTAAATTGCTTGAGATTCCAGTGATTGCAGGCGTTTCCAGAGAGGTCTTTACTTCTTCCCTTCTCCTCCCATTCTGTCCAGTCATTGAACGTACCTCCTTCCACCTGATGAGCCGACGTTGCGGTTCCCCACAAAAAATCAGGAACTAATAAATTTGGTGGGAATACTACCCTTTTTTCCAAGTCCTATCCTCCTTTATCTTTATTTTTTACTCAAGGTTCTACTATTCCCCTACTATGAATAGTTGCTTTACTTAGGATTACCTAAGCCCGGTTCCATTAAAAAGCAAAGTTTTTTAGGAATCGAGAAGAACTATTCAGAGAGATTTCTTTTATTATACAACATTAACAGCATTTGTCAAGATATACTTTATCTACAGAACGACTTTCGAATCTTGAGGTGGGGAAAAATCTATAGGTAATTAGAATACACCCTCTATTACATTTGCTAATTTTCTTTTTTTAGAAAGTGAAAAAATAGAATACTCTCTCCCGTAATAAACATCATTGTGGTTTTTTGAATATTTTAATATTTGTTTATTTTTATGAATTTTAAAAAAAAATTTAATTTCTGTTTTAGCTTTAATTCCATAATCTATTAATATTTTCCCAAAGGGTTCCTTTCCTTCTATTGTTCTCTGGCGACTTGATTCGTTGGGTAAATTTTTTAGAAATACCTCAATATAAGCCAACTCTCGAGGAATATAATCTTTCTTGCCGAACATAACAATCTCTCTTTTATAAATATTATTTGAAATCTGATTTTCTATTACTTTAATAGCCATTTCCTGACGATAAAAATTTTCCAGTCTTAAAGTCATCGATCGGGAATGGTCTAATAATTGCTTATATCTTGAGGGGAGATGTTGTTTAGGTATTTGAATAAAATTTAAATCTTTTATAAACATTTTGTCTAAATTTTGACTATTTTTCTATTCTACCCTTTTAGTAAACTCAGAGCAAGCATATTCGGCAAGTTTGGCAATTAACAAAAAATGCCATTTGACACAGAGAAGTATTTCCTGTATATTTGGAAATAGTAATCTCTAAGTTGAGAGCAAGGTCGTTAAAATTTAATTAATAAATTTTCTAAAAATGAGCAAGAAACTTTATATAGGAAGTCTTTCTTACAATACCACTGAAGATAGTCTTCGGGATTTCTTTTCACAAGCAGGCAAAGTAGATTCGGCAACCATCATTACCGACAAAGCTTCCGGCAGATCAAAAGGATTTGGTTTTGTAGAAATGTCTTCAGAGGATGAAGCGAAAAAGGCAATAGAAATGTTTGACAAAAAAGAATTAGATGGAAGAACTATTATTGTCAACGAAGCAAGACCAATGAAAGAAAGGTTTTAAAAGACTCCTAAATCCCCCACACCAAATTTTGGCGTTGAGGGAAAACTAATTAACAAAAAGCCCCTCAGGGGCTTTTTGGGTTTAAGAAACAGGAAACAAATAGCGGCTCGAGCTCGAGCCGCATATAAATTATCCCGCTTTATTGGTTCTAAATAGTTCCGCTATGCTTTCTTTACAGGTGAGATCGCTCAATTGAAGAGCTTTTTCGTATTTCTTAATTGTCTTAATAACACCGGGGATGTTCTCGGAGTTAAGAGGCTCTATTTCAACAAAAGCTTCTAATTTCTCGGGAGGAGTAATCCGCGCAGTTTTGTATACTACTACCTCAACTAAATTCCCCTCAGAATCTTTGGTAATCCAGATATTACCTGATTGTTGAACTGCAAAGATTTGGTAAGAATCAGCCAGTCCGCAGACTACTGCCATGAAAGCCCTAACCTTATCTGGTTCCTCATACCTAATATTGAGGTTTATCTCACCCCTGATTAGGT
>CAZBBD010000037.1:0-5484 GCA_964490315.1 uncultured Candidatus Saccharibacteria bacterium | reverse complement strand
GCCCATAGTTTAGTGGCAAAATATCGCAATGGCATTGCGATGTCGGGAGTTCGACTCTCCCTGGGTCCACTATACCGAAATTAGTTCTAATATAGTCCGTGAATTCTTTAAGACGAAAAGCTCTGTTTCAGCGCCTTTTTTTTGTTGATGGTTCGATAAACTCATCATCAATCCTGAATTTATTGAAGGATTGATTTTTAACTTTTAAAATGATATCTTAAAAGATGTCTTGAATTAAAGAGGTGGGATGCCAGAGAGGACGATTGGGGTAGTTTCGAAAACTACTATACTCATAAAGAGTATCGGAGGTTCGAATCCTCCTCCCACCGCCATCTTTAATGAATTTTAATATCCAATGATAAATTTTTTCAAAAAAAATAAAAAAGAACCAAAAAATTTTAAAGAGGTACTGAATTACCTTGAGAATTTAGAGGGAAATCTTGGAAAGCTTTCAGAAGAATTAGAAAATTTGAAAAAGGAAAGTAAATTTTCAGTTCAAAAAGTAGGAGTAGTCAGATTTAATCCTTTCAAAGAAGTGGGAGGAGACCAAAGTTTTTCAGCAGCTTTATTAGATGGGAATGATTCCGGTGTTGTTATTACCAGTCTTTATTCCAGAGATGGAAATAGGGTTTACGGAAAACCAATAGAAAATGGAAAATCTGAATATTCTTTATCTGAAGAAGAGAAAAAAGCGATTGAAAAAGCAGTAAAGATAGCATGAGTTATAAGTAATTCATAATGAATAACCAACAATTAGTAAATTTTTTTATGGTTAAAAAAAAGGAAAATTTAACCCCGAACCACAGCAAGCCGGGTACGGGGCAGATAACCAGAGCACCAATCGTAGTGGTTTTAGGACATATTGACCATGGCAAATCATCTATTTTAGAAGCGATTAAAGATTTTAAGATTACCGCTAAAGAATCCGGCGGAATTACCCAGCATATCGGAGCTTATCAAATAGATCATCCTTCGTCAGGCTCAGGACAAGCTAAAAAAATTACTTTTATTGATACTCCCGGCCACGAAGCTTTTTCAGCAATGAGGGCCCGAGGAGCAAAAATAGCTGATATTGCTATTTTAGTAATTGATTCTTGTGAAGGAGCGAAAGCACAGACCAAAGAAGCAATTTCGGAGATAAAGAAAACAGGAATTCCAATGATTGTTGCTTTAAATAAAATTGATAAACCAGAAGCAAATCCGGAAAAAGTAAAAAGAGAACTAATGAAAGAAGAGGTTTTAGTGGAAAAGTTAGGAGGAAAAATTCCTTCAGTAGAACTTTCAGCTAAAACTGGCAAGGGCATCCCTGAGCTTTTGGAGTTAATTTTATTGGTAGCTGAAATGGAAGATTTAAAAACCGATATTTCAAAACTAACCGAGGGGGTGGTAATTGAGGCCTATTTAGATAATCTCCGAGGACCGACTGCCACTTTAATTTTGAATCAAGGAAAATTGATTTTAGGTCAAATTATTGGTACCCAAACTACTTTGGGCAGAATTAAAAGTTTAGAAGATTTTCAAGGAAATCCTGTTTTAGAAGCCTTACCCTCCCAGCCGGTAATTGTTCTTGGTTTTGAGAAAGTTCCTTGGGTTGGAGATCAATTTAAATCTTTCTCTGATATTGAAACTGCTAAAAGCTATCTTAAAAAAATAGAAAAGAAAACTCCAGAAGTATTTTCAATTGAACCTGAACAGAGAGTTTTAAATTTAATTTTAAAAACAGATTGTTTAGGGTCAATTGAGGGAATTGAGGGGGTTTTAAAAGGGCTTCCTCGAGAAGAAGTGATTTTAAGGGTTTTGAAATCAGAGGTAGGGGAAGTAAATGAAACTGATCTGAAATTGGCCCAAAGTGCTCGAGCTAAAATTTTAAGCTTTCGAGCAAAAATAAATCCCATTGCCAAAATGATGTCTGAAAGGGGAAAAATAAGGATAATCAAGGTAGATGTAATTTACGACCTGGTGGAAGAGGTAAGAAATCTTATTACTAGGCTAACTAAGCCCGAGGTAATAAGGACAGATTTGGGGAAAGTTAAAATTTTAGCGATTTTTGGCACCGAAAAAAATCGCCAAACCGTGGGAGGAAAGGTAATTGAGGGAGAAGTGAAAAAGGGAGCTTTAATTGAAATTCTAAGAGGGGAAGAGTCTGTCGGCGGAGGAAAATTAGTTAATCTTCAGCAAAATAAAAAAGATGTAGATGGGGTCCCAAAAGGGTCAGAGTGCGGGATATTATACGAAGGGGAGGTAAAGATTGAAGAAGGAGATATCCTTAATATATTCCAAGAAGAGAAAAGAAAAGAAGGTTAACCCTGCACCTTTAGATAAACTTTAATCATACAATCTATATGTTTAGTTATTTCTAACAAGTTCTGCCCAAAGGTGCGGGGTTAACTTATGTCAAAAAGAATTCCCAGAGTTAATCAATTGATAAAAAAAGAAATCTCTCAAATTCTTCTAAGGGAAATAGAATTTCCAGAAGATACTTTGGTTACGGTTACTAGGGTGGAAACCTCGGTGGATTTAAATCAAGCTAAAGTTTATCTAAGCTGTTTGTCGGAAAATAAAACTACTAAGGTTTTGCAAATTTTGGACCGGAAAATTTATGATCTCCAGCAAATTTTAAATAAACGGCTTAGAATGAGACCGATTCCAAGAATAAAATTTGTGAAAGAAAAAGAAACTAAAGAAGCAGGAAAGATCGAAGAAATTTTAGAGGAGTTAAAATCAAAGAAATAAATTTCTTCTCTACCTTCGCCCCACCATGGCAGGGCTCGGTGATTGAAGAAATTTTAGAAAAAATTAAGAAAAAGGATTGAAAAAGGTTAAAAAATAGAATATGATAGATTTACGGCACGGTAGCCAAGTGGCTTAGGCAGAGGACTGCAAATCCTTTTACGTGGGTTCGATTCCCACCCGTGCCTCAAATTAGAGCACATATTTATGTGCTCGACCGAGTACAAAACGAAATTTTGTACTCTGGTTTTTGCCGAGGTGCTGGAATGGTAGACAGTGTGGACTTAAAATCCACTGGGTTTTTAACCCGTGAGGGTTCGACTCCCTCCCTCGGCACTATAATAAAACAGCCCCGCCAAAAGCGGGACTGTTTTATTATAAACTTAATTTTAAAATTTAGCCTTCTAAAACTTCAATATAGGTTCTTTTTGCTCCAAAATTTTTAGCTTCTAAATAAGAAGGAAACCAAATATCAAAATGATAATCTCCTTTTCTCCAGTGCATTCGGTCTTCAACTACAAAGACTTTATCCCCATAGATTTCTGGAATTCTAATTTTTGTCCCAAAGGGATACTTATTATTAGCTACCACTCCTTCTCTGGTTAAAGTGCCAGCGGCAGTAAGATAAGGGCTGTCATCTGTTTCCCAAGGCGTACTGGAATAAGCGGTTGCTACTACCCTTATTTTTTTAGTTACCCTGGGTTGAGGGTTAGAAGGATTAGAAATCGGCAAAAGGCTGTTTCCTTCAATTTTTGCTAAACTATTTAAATCTTCTGAAACTAAAGCTAAATCAGCTTTAACTCCTTGACTTCCTGGATCAGAAAACGGAAAGAAAACAATTAAGATTCCAACAATAATTAAACAAATTAAGATACTTTGCCCTGACCAGCCAGGGCTTTTTAAGTCGTAGTTCATTTTAATCCCCTATTTTAGGGTTCTAACATAATACCTTATCCATAAGCCGATGTCAACCTTCGCCTTTAGCTATCAAGGGAGCGGGAGACGGGACTTGAACCCGCGATCTTCTCGTTGGCAACGAGACGTTCTACCGCTGAACTACTCCCGCATTTTTGTGCCGCGGGCCGGACGTGCGCCGGCTACCTCTACTTTTTCAGAGTAGCGCTCTACTACATGAGCTACCGCGGCCTAATCTCAATGTATCAAAATCTTAAATTTCTTTCAATTTTGGTGGGCGTATCAGGATTTGAACCTGAAACCTCGTGGATGTAAACCACGCGCTCTAACCGTTGAGCTATACGCCCAAAAATTTTGTGAGCGAGGAGGGACTTGAACCCTCACGGGAAAATTTCCCCTTGGAGCCTCAGTCCAAGCTGTCTACCAGTTCCAGCACTCGCTCATTCAATTTTAAGGATCTATTTATCTCCTTATTATCAGGTTTTAAAATGGTTTTTAATTTTTTATATTTTCGCTTAAGGCAAGGTAAGTCCTTTTTATAATACATTTTTCCAAACAACATTTTAGCTTCTTTTTTAGCATAACGCAACTGCCAAGACCTTCTGCTGGTATCAATATGTCCATTAATTTTTAAAGAGTTTTTGAGTCTAAATTTAAGCCATTTAAGATAGGATAAACTGCCAGAACTAAAAGTAATATAAAACATAAAACTGCTTGTCCATCTTGGGTCCCAATAACTGTAACAACTTCCGTCTCCATCAAAACAACCTCTTAGAAAATCGAAAAAGTATTTCCTCGGAATTTTTAATTTAGAAATCGTTTTTGATTTATTGGAAGTTAAACCAACCCTTAGAAGCCATCTGTAAAGAACAACATCACCGAATTGGATTCGTGGATATTTTTTATCTGAAAAACCACTAGTTTTTAATCCTATTTTATTTTTTAATCCAAGACACTTCTTAAAGGTTTTTATCAGTTGTAAATCTTTAGAAGTAAAATCAATATGTCTTCCGTCGTTATATAGACTTCCGTCAGTAGTAATAAGGCCAACAACATAAGCAACTTCTGATGACCATTCAATTTGCTCTTTTCTTTTAGGATTCATCTTTTTGTTCTTGTTGTGGCGTTTCTTCTACTGGTTTCTCCTCTGCTACCGCTTCAGCAAACTCTTTTTTCTTTAATCTTGCTTTTTTACCCTTAGCTTTTCTTAAATAATAAAGTTTTGCCCGTCTCACTTTCCCTCTTTTTATAATTTCTATTTTTTCAATAGTGGGTAAATGGATAGGAAAAATTCTTTCTACTCCAATTCCAGAAATTACTTTTCTTACTGTGATTGTTGCTCCCATTTCTTTACCATGTTTTCTAGCCAAAACTAAACCCTCAAAAACTTGAGTTCTTTCTTTATTCTCTTGCCCCGTAGAAGATTTACCTTTCTTCGGGATTTCTTTAATTTTTTGATAAATTCTAACCGTATCACCCGGCCGAATATCGGGCAAATCTTTTTTTAAAAATGGTTGTAAAAAAGTTCCAGATTTAGTTGTCATAAGTAATTAAATTTTTTAAAACTTTTTTTAAATCATTTGATAAATTTGACCTAAACTCCTTTTCTTTAGCATTTAATAATTTTATCTTCAAATAGCTGGCGTGTAAGAATTGCCTTTTTAAGTCCTTTGGGCCAGGTTGATTGTCGATGAAACCTTGTTTCATCTTTACCTTCGCTTTTCTTTGCAGTTGGTGGGCTATCAATCGGAGCTATCCAGGGCGGAATATCGGGCTTCTTACCTTCAAGAAGTTGTTCAATGGTGTATATTTGTATCTTAGGATAATCCTTTCCTAAAG
>CAZBBD010000036.1:0-5516 GCA_964490315.1 uncultured Candidatus Saccharibacteria bacterium | reverse complement strand
CGACGCCCATTTTGCCATTGTTTCAGCCAGAAAAGGCCAAACCTGGATGGTTTTAGGAGATTTAATGGGTGCAGTTATTGTTCCTGCCACTTTGGTTTTAGGAATTGTGGCTTTAATTTGTCCCATAGAAATTGTTAACTTTTCGCCTTTTGCCGTTGGTAGATTTTTCTTAATTATTTCGGCCATCTTTTTCTTTTTCTTTGTCCGAACCGATAGGAAGGTTACCAGAAAAGAAGCCTTATTTTTACTTGGAATTTACATTTTGTTTGTAATCGTTGAAATTTTAACCAAATGATGCTAAGATAGCTTAATGGATAAGTTTCTTTTTGCTATTATAATAGTTTTGTTAATTGTTATAATTATTTATTTATTTACCAGAAAAAGTGGGGGAGATATTAAAGTTTTCCAAGATGAATTGAGAGAAATTCGCAATGAAATAAAAGAGTCACGTGAAAAAAATATAGAATCTTTACAAACCCAATTAAGGGAAAGCGGCAAGATTGTGAAAGACGTTACCTCAGAGTTAGAAAAAATTCATTCTGACCACAAACATGTAATAGATGTTAAAGAGCAATTAGACAAATTAACAGATGTTCTGGCAAACCCAAAACAACGAGGAATTTTGGGTGAATATTTTTTAGAGACTTTACTTAAAAACATATTTCAATCCCATCAGTATCAATGCCCGTATCGATTCAAAGATGGTGAACTTGTTGATGCTGCTATTTTTATAAAGGACAAAATTATTCCTATTGACGCTAAATTTTCCTTAGAAAACTACAATAAGATTTTAGAAGAAAAAAATTTAGCACAAAAAGAAAAATTAGAAAAAATATTTAAACAAGATTTAAAAAATCGAATTGAGGAAACCGCAAAATATATTCGACCAGATGAAAAAACAATGGATTTTGCTTTTATGTTTATCCCTTCCGAGGGAATTTATTATGATTTGTTAATTAATCAAATTGGAGGTATAAAGAGCAATACTTATGATTTAATTGAATATGCTTTTAAAGAAAAACATGTTATAATTGTTTCTCCAACATCTTTTTATGCTTATCTACAAACAGTACTTCAAGGATTAAGAGCGCTACAAATTGAAGAATCGGCAAAACAAATTATAAAAAAAGTAGAAGATCTACAGAAACACTTATTAAATTATAATGGTTTCTTGCAAAAATTGGGAAGTAATTTAGGGACAACAGTAAATACTTATAATCAAACCTATAAAGAATTCACTAAAATAGATAAAGATATAGCCGAATTAACTGAAGGAAAAAAAACAATTAAACCATTACAATTAGATAAACCAACACATCAAGAGTAATTTATGTTAGCAGTAATAAAAACTGGGGGAAAACAATATCTGGTTTCTCCCGGTCAAAAAATAAAAATTGAAAAAATTGAAAAGAAATCCGCCTCCGCTAGGGCTACGGCGGGCAAGGAAGGTCCAGAAGTAATCTTCAATGAAGTTTTACTATTGGAAAAAGGTAATAAAATAGAAATTGGCACTCCATCAGTAAAAGGAGCGAAAGTTACCGGAAAGATTATTCGGCAGGATAAGGCAAAAAAAGTAATTATTTTTAAATATAAAGCTAAAAAGCGCTATAAAGTAAAAAAGGGCCATCGCCAGCCCTTCACCGAAGTAGAAATCACAAAGATAGAATCTTAAAATATAAAAAGTAGAAATATAGAAACATAAAAATTCTCATTATTCCATTATAACGTCCGATCGGTCATTATAACGGAAATTCATTGAACAGCGTTAAGGTGCTGTTTTTTTGATTTAATACCACCAGATATTAATCTTGACAAATTATATAAATATGATATACTATAAGTAGTTCTTGGATAATTAGTTTGGATTTTCGGAGAAAAAAATAAAAAATACTGAAAGGAGGTGATGATTGAAAGAAGAATTCTCTTTCTCATTCGCAGTAATTCCCGATATTGAATTTACTCGGCCGACTCTTGACCTCGCCGATTTGTTGAGAGGAAGAAAGGAAGGAGTGGTTGGCAAAGAGGCAGAAAACCGTCTTGTAGCTACAGTCAATTTCATAAATACTATTCCTGAAATTGACTTCGCGGCAACAGCGGGGGATCTGACTGATTCCGCTCTACTAGAACAATTCCTTATGGTTAAGGAAGTTCTCGACAAACTGAATGTCCCCTGGCTTCCGGAAATCGGAAACCATGATCTTTGGTCTTATCGAAAGCTTCCTGATCCTATCCTGAGCCGAAAACACTCATGGGAAGATGAAAGCCCGAATGGACTAAGAATCTTTGAGGAAGTTTTTCAAGAGAATTTTCGCCAATTAAGCGAATTTTTTGATGGATGGCGGAAACAAAAGGCTTCTTTCCTAAATTACACGTTTCTCCATAAAGGCGTCCGGTTCATCGTTATTGATAATATGAGTCGGCGTCATGCAATCTTGGGTTTCCCTGGAGTAATCGGATTTCCTCATCTTTATCCCGAAACTAAAGATTGGCTTCGAGAGCAGCTTTCTCAAAAAGAGGAGATAAAAATAGTTATTTCTCATGCTCCTTTAAGCAGGAAGCTGTTAAAAGCTTTTTCTAATAAAAGTAAAAAAATTGTGCACATTGCGGGGCATGTGCACAAGGAAAGTCTCCGAAAATCTGATAAAATTATTATTTTTACTACCGGTGCTCTTTATTTAAAGCCGGTGGTAAACATAGTAAAGGTCCTTCCAGATGATATTCAATTTCATTCTGTGAGGATTCCGTAAAGCTGTTGTTTGAACTATTTAGATCTCAGACAGCCGCTTTCTTATTTTCTTCCTTCAAGGGCGCTGCCTAAAGTTTCTTCATCAGCATATTCCAATTCTGCTCCAACCGGTAAACCCTGACCTAATCTGGTAATTTTTATTGGTTGGGGAGGCTCACCATAACTTAAGGGTTTTAAAAGCCTTTTAAGATATAAAGCCGTAGATTCGCCTTCAGTGGTGGGATTAATAGCAATGATAATTTCTTTAAATTGAGCATCAGTGATTCCAAATTTTTTAGGATTTTTTACTCTTTCTAAAAGCTCACTGGTTTTTAGTTTTTTGATATCCTCTTTTTTAAAAGTAGAAATTGTTCCCCCTAAAATAAAATAAAGCCCGTTATATTTTTTGGTCTTCTCCAAAGTAAATAAATCAGTCTCTTTCTCCACAATACAAAGTAAAGTTTTATCCCGGCTTGGATTGCTGCAAATTTTACAAAGTTCTCCCTTGCCTGCTGTAGCTTTAGCGAAGGAGGGCTCAAAAGGATTAAAACAAAACAGGCAAATTTTTATTTCCTTTCTAAGATCGGAAATAGAATTTAAAAGTTCCTCCAGCTCTTTTTTCGGAAGCTGCAGTAAATAAAAAACGAAACGGGCAGCTGTTCGCGGTCCAACTGTAGGAAACCTCGAAAATAAATTAATTAATTTTTGGATTGGTGGGGGATACATCTTATTATGGCCCATGACTATAACTTATAACATTGTTATTCTTCTGCGTATTCTTTCTCCAAATTTCGAAAACTTACTCTTCGATCATCAAAATATAACTCAACACTGCCCACAGGACCATTTCGGTGCTTGGCAATAATGATGTCAGCAATGTTTTTTCTTGAAGTTTCTGGTCGATATCTATCCTCGCGATAAATAAATAATACTACATCGCTATCTTGTTCTAAACTTCCGCTTTCGCGAAGATCGGCTAATCGTGGTTTCTGGGGAGATCTTTGTTCCACTGCTCTGGATAATTGAGATAAAGCCAAGACCGGGATATTAAGTTCCCGAGCTAAACCCTTAAGAGACTTCGATATATCGGTTATTTGTCGGACAATGGGATCATTAGGATTTCTTGGTTCGATTAGTTGTAAATAATCAATAACAATCAGCTCTAATCCGTGTTCGGCTTGTAATCTTCTAGCCATTGCTCTCATTTGTAAAGTATTTGAATAAACGGTGTCATCAATATAAATTGGGGCTTCGGATAAAACCCCTAAAGCTTGCCGAATTCTGGAAAAATCATTATCATCTCCTTCTCCAGAAAGTTTCCCGGTTCTTAGTCTCCATAAATCAACATTTGCTGCACCAGAAATTAATCTATCCACCACCTGATCTCTTGACATTTCTAAACTAAATATCCCCACTGTCTTTTTTTCATTAATAGCAATATGACTAGCAATGTTTAAAGCCATAGCCGATTTTCCAAAACTGGGACGGGAAGCCAAAATTATCAAATCGGATTTTTGAAAACCAGCTAAAACATTATCTAAGGCAGTAAAACCAGTAGGCATGCCCCGGATGCCTTCTTGATATTTAGACAATCTATCAATCCTTTCGAAAGCTTCTTCCAAAGTTTCTTTTACTGGTAAAAAATTTTGGCTTAAGCTTTTTTGAGCAATACTGAAAATTCTCTTTTCAGCTTGATCTAAAAGAATATCTGGGTCTTCAGTTTCGTTGTAACCCAAAATTCCGATTTCGTAAGAGGAATCAATCAAATCTCTTAAAATTCTTTTTCGCTGAACAATTTTAGCATAATTAAAAATATGGCTAGCGGTAGGTACCAAATTTACTAATTCGGTTAAATAACTATTACCTCCAACTTCTTCTAATTTCTTTTTTTCTTTAAGGCGACTGGAAAGAGATAAAAGATCAATCGGTTCACCCTTTTCAAAGAGTTCTCGGCAAACTTGATAAATTTCCTGGTGCGATTTTCGGTAAAAATCCCTGGGTTCTAAAAAATCTACCACTTTAACTATGGCGTTTTTATCCAGCATCAAACAACCCAATAGCGATTGTTCAGCTTCAATATTTTGAGGAGGTAATTTTTCTGGTAATTCGTTTGCCATACATTTTAATTTAACATGAGGCAAAAAAGTTGGCAAGTCCTCAGCTTTTTGCTAAAATTTAGCAATATATGAAAATTGGCTTAATTTCATTCCATTCTCTTTTAAACCCAGGGGGAGTAAAAAGGCATGTTTTTGGCTTGCATAAAGAATTTGAGAAAAGAGGAATTCAGTCAAAAATTATTGCCCCCAGAAGAAAGAGGCACGAATTTTACGGCAAAGACGTTATCCTTTTAGGGACTTCTTTTCCATTAAATTTTAGCGGAAGTCAGTCAGACTTTGATGTAAATTTTAATCCTTTGGCTATCGAAAGAGTTATGAGAAAAGAAAAATTTGATGTTTTACATTTCCATAATTTTGGACTTCCTTCTGCTTGGCAAATTTTAGAACGCTCTCGAGCTCTTAATATTTTAACTATTCATGCCAATATCAGTAAAAGTAAATTTTTTAAAAAGTTTCCAATGATTTTTTATCTTATGAGAAAAATTGTCGAATGGAAAATAGATGGAGTGATTGGGGTAGCTTCATTAAATCTAAATTTTAAAAATTCCGAAGATTTTGAAAAACCCAACATAGTTATTCCCAATGGGATAGACCTTAAAGAATTTAATCTCCAAGTGCCAAAAATTAAAAAATTCCTTGATTTTAAGGAATTTTTTTCTATTTAATCACAAATA
>CAZBBD010000035.1:0-5740 GCA_964490315.1 uncultured Candidatus Saccharibacteria bacterium | reverse complement strand
CTCATTAGCAGCTACAGCAGCGGCAGACCCCCCAGAAGAACCTCCTGGCACCCTCGTTAAATCATGAGGATTTCTGGTTGGACCAAAAGCTGAATTTTCAGTGGAAGAACCCATAGCAAACTCATCTAAATTTGTTTTTCCCAAAATCACTGCCCCTTTCCCTTTCAGTTTTTTTATCACCGTAGCATCGTAGGGAGCAATATAATTTTCTAGAATTTTTGACCCAGCGGTACATTTTACTCCCTCCGCTAAAATAACATCTTTTACTGCCAAAGGAATACCAGCTAATAAAGGAAGTTCTTTCCCCTCTAAAATTAAATCATCAACTTTTTTAGCTTGAGAGAGAGCTGAGTTTTTAACTACGGTTAAATAAGCAAAATTTTCTTTATTTTTTTCTTTAATTTTATTTAAAAAAGCTTTGGTTAATTCCAATGCTGAAAATTCTTTTTTGATTAAACCCTGATGAGCTTGGACAATATTAAGATCGGTTAATTTCATTTGAAAGGCGATAAGGACTTCATCTTCATCTTCATCTTCGTCCGCCTGTGGCGGGCTCGGTAGGCGATGAGGACTTCGTCTTCATCTTCATCTTCGTCCGCCTGTGGCGGGCTTGATAATTGATTTTACTTTTAAGTAACCATCTTTTATTTTCGGTGCTAATTCTAATAACTTTTTATTCTCCATTTTTAATTTTTTACTTTCTTGGTCATCTCTCATTATATTCTCTCCCAACCACTGGTGGCTGTAAACTTTAGCTTTTTTAATATCTACTTTTTTTAATTTTTCAATATAATCTAAAATCGAGGAGAGATCTTTTTGAAGCTTTCCAAGTTCTTTTTTTGATAAACTTAATCTAGCTAATTTAGCAATATGCTCTACAGGGGCTCGCCGAAGGCGAGAAGATGTAGAGGATAGATTGTAATCTTTTTTCGAAACCATATTTACTTTGGTGGTTCCAAATATTCTGTTTCTACTAAAGTTTCTTTTAATTGATCAAGGTTTTCTAAAACCATTCCTGCTCCCCTTACCATTGCAGTCATTGGGTCTTCAATTATTTTAGTAGGAATTTTTGTCTCTTTGCTTACCAGAACGTCTAATTTTCTAAGAAGACTTCCTCCTCCAGCAAGATAAATCCCAGAATTCATCACATCAGCTAATAATTCAGGAGGAGTTTCCTCGATTGTATTTTTTATTTCGCTAATAATTTGCTTTATTGATTTTTCCATTGCCCTTCTTGCGTCTCCATCAGAAATTAAAATTTCTTCAGGCAAACCGGTAATTAAATTCCTTCCTCTCATTGGTATCACTTTTTTTTCTTTCGTCCCATTTGTCCCATTAGAAATCTGCTCTTTCTGTATTTTCTCTTTTAAATTTCTAGCTGAGATTAAAGGATAAGCTGAGCCAATCCTAATTTTGATTTCTTCAGCTGTTCTTTCTCCGATTAACAGTTTGTATTCTTCTTGGGCAAATTGGATTATATCTTCATTAAGTTTATCTCCAGCTATCCTCAAACTTTTAGATATCACTATTCCTCCCAAAGAAATTACTGCCACTTCAGTTGTCCCCCCGCCGATATCAACAATAAAATTTCCCCCAGCTTCTTGAACTGGAAGGCGGGCTCCAATGGCTGCTGCCATTGGTTGTTCAATTAAAAAAACCTCGCTGGCTCCGGCATTTTTAGTTGCATCGATTACTGCTTTTTTTTCTACTTCGGTCACCCCGCAAGGTATCCCTACAATCACTCTAGGTCGAGAGCCAAGAATAAATCTTTTTTTATGAGCTTTTTCAATAAAATATTTGAGCATCTGTTCAGTAACTTCAAAATCAGAAATTACTCCCTGAACCAAGGGCCTATTAGCAACAATATAACCCGGGGTTCGACCTACCATTTTTTTTGCCTCTGCCCCAATTGATAAAATCTGGCCAGTTTTTTGATTTACTGCTACCACCGAAGGCTCCTGAATTACAATCCCCTGCCCCCTGACATAAACTAAAGAGTTTGCTGTTCCAAGATCAATCGCACTTTCTTCAGAGAAATGAGGAATAAACTTTTTAAACATAATTTTTAACCTGGTGAATTTTTACTAATTTTAATTGATTTTGGTTTCTTTTTTTTATTTCTACTGAACCCTTCTTTAAGGTTTTCTCACTGATTACTATTCTGATTGGTATCCCAATTAAGTCTGCCTCGGCAAATTTTTCTCCAGCAGAAATATCTGCTCTATCGTCATATAATACTTCAAGATTTTCCTTTTGTAAATCCTTATATAACTTTTCTGCCGCCTTTTTAACTCTGGAGTTTGAAATCTCTATTGGAATCAAATGAATCAAAAAGGGAACAATTTCTTTTGGCCAAATAATCCCTTTCTCATCATTGTGAACCTCAACTGCTGCAGCCATTACCCTGGGAAGGCCTATTCCATAACAACCCATTACTATGGGATGTAATTTTCCATTTTTGTCAGCATAATTCGCTCCCATGGCTTTGCTATATTTCGTCCCTAAATTAAATATATGACCGATTTCAATACAATTCTTTTTTTCTAATTTACTCTTACATTTCGGACAATTTTTAATCTCTCCAATTTTTTCAATATTAGCAGCAAATCCGCATTTTTTACAAATTAAAATTTTATCTTCTCCGACCTCAGAAAGAACCATAAATTCATGGGATAATTCTCCTCCAATAGTCCCAGAGCTTGCTTCAACGCAAACGGGGCTTAAACCGCATCTTTTAAATATCTTAAAATAAGATTTTTTTACTTTTTCATAGAATTTTGCCAAATCTTTCTCGTCGGTATGAAAACTGTAAAGGTCTTTCATAAAAAACTCTCGAGTCCGCAAAAGGCCTCCAGTTGCCCTCATTTCGTTTCTGAATTTATCCTGAATTTGAAAAAGGCATAAAGGTAAATCTTGATACGATTTAACTCTTTGGCGAATGATATCGGTAATTTCTTCTTCATGGGTTGAGCCCAAAGCAGTTTCTTTTTGGTGACGGTCTTTCAATTTAAATAAAGGGGGGTCAATAGTTTTCCATCTTTTAGTTTCCAGCCAAAGATTTTTATTTTGAAGAGCGGGTAAATATAGTTCCTGAGCTCCGAGGCCTGCCATTTCCTCCCTAATAATTCTTTCTATTTTTTTAAAAACTCTAAAACCTAACGGTAAAAACCTGTAAACTCCACTGAATGACTGTTCAATAAAATCGGCTCTTGTCAAAAACTTATGGCTGATAGTTTCAGCATCCTTTAATGATGTTTTTTTAATTTTGGCAAAAAGTTGTGATTGCTTCATATGGCGAGTCCGCCCACGGCGAACGAAGGTGAAGATGAGAACTTCGTTCTCATCGCCATTAAAATAATATCTTTTTAAATTGTATTACATCTTTATAAGTAACGAGAATTAGAAGCACAATCAGCAGGATAAAACCGATTAAGTTTATATTTCTTTCTACGACCAAAGGAACCTTTTTTTTAATTGAAGCCTCCAAGGTTATTAAAACTAATCTCCCCCCGTCTAAAGCAGGAAAAGGAAGAATATTGACTATGGCGAAGGCTAAAGAAATTAAAGCTACTAAATTTAAAAGTGCTACTATCCCCGCAGTCAAAGTTAATTTGGTTATAGCCAAAATTCCAACCGGACCCACTACCGCTGACGACAATGGTTCAATATTTCTTTGGGTGAAGGAATCTCTAACAAGGTGACCAACAGCTATTATTGAATAATGGGCGAGGTTAAAAGAATGTAGAAATCCGACCAGTGATTTTTCTAATCCAGTTGAATATTGAATTTCAGCGATATCCCCAAGACCAACCCCCAACGAACCCTCGTTTTCGGGAGGATTAACCCGAGGAACAACTTTTATATCTCTTACTTCTCCGGTTATTAAATTTTTTACTTTAAGGACAATTTCTTTTCCTTTATTTTCATCTATAAATTTAGTAAACTGCGTTGAATCCTTAAATTCAATTCCATTTCCCTCCACTATGAGATCTTTAGATTGTAAGCCAGCTTCCTCTGCAGGTGAATCTTTAGCAGTTGCTAAAATTGAAACAAAATTTTGTTGTTTTCCGAAAGGAAATTGATAATCAAAAATTAAGAACTGCTGAGACTGAAATCCACTAAACCCTATTAAGAAATAAAAAAGAAGCACGGCGAGAAGTAAATTCATTGCTACTCCTGCAGAAATTATCGATGCTTTTACTGGTGCTGACTTAGAATGAAAACTTCTTGGGTCGGTAAGAACTCTTTGGTCTGTTTCATCTTCACCATAAAGCTTTACAAAACCACCCAACGGAATAGCGTTTATAGAATAAATTGTTTCTCCTTTTTTCTTCCCCAAAATTCTTGGCGGAAAACCAAAACCAAATTCCTCAACCTTAACCCCTGCTTTTTTAGCAACAATAAAATGACCAAATTCATGGATAAAAATTAAAAAACCGAGAATTAAAATAAAAATTATAATAGAGAGCAACATAATATAATATTTAAAAGAAAAATTTAATAGATATTATTCTGAAATTTCTTTTCGTTTTCTCTCCCCTATTTCTTCTATCTTCTGATTATATTCATCAATTAAATCCTGAATTTCGTCTTTTGCTCTGAATTTATCATCTTCTCTAATTTCTCCTTCTTTAAATTTCTCTTGAATTTCTGACCAAGCTTCTTCTCGCCATCTTCTAATAGTTCTTCTGACTTCTTCTTGTTTTTCAGACAGGACTCGAAGCAAACTTTTTCGATACTCTTCAGTTAAGGAAGGTAAATTAATCCTGATTACATCTTTATCTACAATAGGATTTGCTCCAATCCCAGTTTTTTCCAAAGCTAAAACGATTCCTTCAATATATGACTTATCCCAGGGTTGAATTAAAATCTGTCTTGATTCAGGAGTAGAAATTGCTGCTAATTGTTTTAAAGGAAATTTTTGGCCGAAGCAATCCGCCACAACATCTTCTACCAAAGAAGGCGTTGCCCGAGAGGTTCGAATTTTAGCCAACTCATTTTCCAAAAAATTAACAGATTTATCTAACTCAGGTTTAATTTTATCAATAATTTCTTTATACATCGAGATAAATTGAAAATTTATTGAAGATCGAAATGAATCGAAGATTCATTGAGTATCATAATTCTAGCATTAAAATTTCTAGAGCTAATTTGGGATTAACATTAGTAGAAGTAAGAAGAAAATTTGTATTTTGGATTTGCTGAAGAATATTTCTTAGTTTTAAAATGGAGTAATTTCTAAATTCTTTGCCGTTTTTCACTTTTGAAATTAAAATATTTCTAAAAAAAGATGTCCAAATCCCTAAAATTTCTTTTATATTCGAACCTTGAGATAAATTCTTAGCATATTGAAATCGTCTAACGGTTTCTGAATTTAAAATTTCAATCAGCTCTTCTATTGCTTTCTTTTGATTTTCTAATTTTTGAGGACTTAAGATAAAATTTATGGCCATCCCCGGCCTACTTAAAGAAAACTCAGTAATCTCTTCAATTTTCTTCTCAGAAATTTTTTGCTTTTTTAAATAGTTCTCAATTTCATTTTTTTTAACCGGGTAAAATCTTATTTTTTGAACCCGGGAAAGAATAGTCGGAAACAGCGTTTCGGGATGTTCAGTAATTAAAATTAAAAGAGTTTCACCTTTTGGTTCCTCCAGCGTTTTTAAAAAACAATTCTGGGCTTCTTGGTTCATTAAATGAGCTTTATCTATAATTGCTGCTTTGAGAGAGGCAGATGATGGCT
>CAZBBD010000034.1:0-5918 GCA_964490315.1 uncultured Candidatus Saccharibacteria bacterium | reverse complement strand
TTCAGGAAAAACAATTAACGAGCTTGAGAGAAAGTTTAAAAGAAAAGGATATGCTGAATTTAAAAAATCCTTAGTTGACCTTTTAATAAATTCTTTAGAACCCTTCCGCCGGAAAAGAAAAGAGCTTCTCCAAAGAGAAGTTTATGTAAAAGAAATTTTAGGCCAGGGTAGAAAACGAGCTCAAATCATCGCTCAATCAACAATCTCAGAAGTTAGGAAAAAGATGGGATTAGTTTAGTTAGTTCTTTTTTCTTTTTAATCATTAATTTTTTTGTTTCAGCTTCAATAATTAATCTTAAAAGATCCTCGGTGCCGGAAGGTCGAGCCAGAAACCACCAGTCCTTAAAATCAATCCTTAAACCACCTAAATGAGAAATCTCACCTTTTTGGTATTTTTTTTCTAATAATTTTAAGGTCTTTTTTTTATCCTTAACTTTAAAGTTTATTTCTCCTGAGCAAAAATATCTTTCTAAAGGTTTAATTAGTTGAGAAAGATTTTTTTTAGTTTCAGAAAGTGTTTCTAAAATTTTAAATAAAACAAAAAAAGGAGCTTCGGAAAAGTAATGTTTTTTTAAATAATAGTGACCAGAAAATTCTCCTCCAAAAATAATATTTTCTCTTCTCATTTTTTCTTTTATAAAAGAGTGACCGACTCTCCAAACAACAGGTCTCCCTTGATTTTCTTTTACGAATTCCCTAACCGCCCGACTGGAACGAATATCGTATAAGATTTTTGCTCCAGGATTTTTCTTTAAAATTAAAATGGATATAAGAGCAGTAATTAAATCTCCAGAAATAATTTTTCCATTCTCGTCTACAAAAATAATCCTATCTCCATCTCCGTCAAAGGCTACTCCTAGATCAACTTTTTTAGTTTTAACTTCTTTTCGTAAAGATTTTAAATTTTCTTTGATTAAGGGATTAGGGAAATGATTTGGAAAATTCCCATCTAATTTTTCAAATAGGGAATAAATTTGAATTGGTAGTTTTCTTTCTAAATATGGAATTAAGATCCCGGGCGCAGCATTAGCAGTATCTACCACTATTTTTAAAGGTTTTAGCCTGTTTATATTAATTTCTCTAAGATTAAATTTTAGATAATCACTTAATATCTTTTTCTTTCTTATTTTACTCCTTTCTCCCTTTTTAAATTTTGCTCTTTGGATTATTTTTTTAATTTCTTTTAATCCAGTTTTTTCGCTTATTGGAATCGCCTTTTCCTTAACCAGTTTAAAACCATTATACTGAGGAGGGTTATGGCTAGCACTAATTTCAATTCCTCCATCATATTTATAATGAGCTACGGCAAAATAAAGCATTGGGGTAGTTGAAAGCCCAATATCAATAACAGACCCTCCCTGACTAATAATTCCTTTGCTTAGAGCTTTAAAAAGAGGGGGGGAAGAGATACGATTATCTCTGCCAACTACAATTTTTAGATTTTTTTTGCCTAAAAATTTTACAAACGCTTGTCCGATAAAATAAGCAGCATCTTCATTCAGCTCTTTAGGATAAATTCCTCGAATATCATAAGCCCGGAAAATATTTTGGTTGACCCCCCACCACTTTTTGGAAGATTTAGACAACTTAAAAACTCCTTTTTTTGAAGAGTTTCTTTTTTTGAAAAGTGGTGGGGGGTTGATTTTCATATTTCTTTATTATATCATGTCTTTATGAGTTTTTCAGTCGGAATTATTGGCCCCCCAAATATTGGTAAATCAACCTTATTTAAAGCCTTAACTAAAAAAAAGGTTGATATTGCTGCTTACCCTTTTACTACTATCCATCCTAATTTTGGAATAGTCGCTGTTCCTGACCAAAGACTTAAAAAAATTGCTGAAATTGTAAAACCAGAAAAGGTTACTCCTACTATAATTGAATTTGTAGATATTGCTGGTTTGGTTAGGGGCGCCCATAAAGGCGAGGGGTTAGGCAATCAGTTTCTAGCTCACATTAGAAACTGTGATGCTTTAGTGGAAATAGTAAGAGCTTTTTCGGACCCTAAAGTTGAACATGTAGAAGGTGAAATTAATCCAGAAAGAGATATCGAAATAATAAAAGTTGAACTTTTAATGAAAGATTTAGAAAGCTTAGAAAATTTACTTAAAAAATTCGAAAAAAACGTAAAAGTGGAGGATAAAAATACAATAAAAAAATTTGAAATCTTAAAAAAATTTAAAGAGGTCGTATCTCAAGGAAAGCTAATTTCTGAACTTCATCTGACTGAAGAGGAAGTTTCTCAAATTAAAGAATCTCAACTACTTACCCAAAAACCTATAGTTTATCTAATTAATATTAAGAATGAGAAATCTGAAGCTAAGCTTCAGGAATTAAAAAATAAATATCAAAACCTCTTAATTGCTGATTTAAAAATAGAAGAAGAAATATCCGAATTATCCCCAGATGAAATTAAAGAGTTAGAGCTAAAATCCCTACTTGAACCATTGATTTTAAACTGTTATAATATCCTTGAACTGATTACTTTTTTTACTATAACTGGAGGAAAAGAAGTTAGAGCTTGGACTCTTGAAAAAGGCGAAGTTTGTCCGCAGGCTGGAAAAAAAGTTCATTCAGATTTCAAAGAAAAATTTATTAAGGCAGAAGTAATCTCCTGGAAATCTTTAATTGAAGCTGATTCTTGGAGCAAGGCTAAAGAATTAGGATGGATAAAAATCGTTGGCCGAGATTATGTTGTTCAAGATGGAGATGTGATAGAATTTAAAATATGAGCGGAGCGAAACCCCGCCCCCTAAGCATAAGAAAAATAACACATAGCATAGAGGGCGGGGTGCTCACTATATTCGCATGGCGTACTATCAATTAACTTATCTAATCCCAGATAATTTTTCTGAAGAAGAAATTAAGACTCTTCGGGAAAAAATAGATAACTTAATCCAAAAAGAGGAGGGGATTTTAGGTTTCGCCCAACAAGATATGCTAATTAGAAAAAATTTGGGTTATCCAATTAGAAATAAGCAAAGTGTTTATTTAATTAGCCTAAATTTTAATTTAGACGCGGGGAGATTAGAAAATTTAGAGAAAAAACTTTCCGCCATAGACGGATCCGCCGCAGGCGGAAAAGCGGAAAGTCAAATTCTCCGTTATGTAATCTTAGTCAAGAAGATGCCGAAAAAAATTCCGGAAATCTCAATTAAACCTAAAAATTTAATCAAGCCGAAACCAAAGGTCGAATTAAAAGAGATTGAAAAAAAATTAGAAGAGATACTTAATGAATAAGATGGCTACTTTTGATTTTGATGAAAAACAACGAAAAAATTTTTCAATAATTCCTACCGGAATATACAATGCTGCCATTGAAAAAATAGAAGAATTAACTGCTCGCTCAGGCAATAAATACAAGCATATTACCTTTAGGGTTTTTGGAGAAAAAGCTGAGAAAGAAAAAGTAAATGGTAGGTTGGTTTGGGACAATATAGTTCTCTTAAAACAAGTCGAATGGAAAATCCAAGGTCTTCTCTATGCCTGCGGGTTGCCTCACGAAGGAAAGGTTGAGCTTTCTAAAGACTGGAAAGAACTAATCGGGAAAGAATTAAAAATCGGCATTAGAAAAAGGGAGTATCAGGGAACAGAACAAAATGAAATTAAAAACTTTTATTCCATCACCACCGAAGTAGTTTCTCAACCGAAACCTTCTGAAGAAAAAAAAGGGGATATACCGATTATTGAAGAGGATGAGGGAGAGATTGACGTTTCGAAGATACCTTTTTGAAAATTAAGCAATTGAAAATTGATTGGAAATTAGAAATTGAAAATTAGAAATTATTTTAAGCAATATGACTTGTTATTTCTGCCAAAAAAATATTAAAGAAATTGATTTTAAAGATACAGAATTGCTCCGCCATTTTATATCTGGTTTAGCAAAAATTAAGCCGAAAAAAAGGACTGGGGTTTGCGCCAAACACCAGAGGCAGCTGTCTAAAGCTATTAAAAGAGCGAGGCATTTAGGATTACTGCCCTATACCACTAAATGAGTAACCAGTAATAAGTAACCAGTAATCAGTATAAAAAACTGCGATTTCCGCAGTTTTTGTTTCTAAAATACTTTAGACTCAATATTTATTAAGTAGCCTCTTTTATTCCTTTTGTGATTTTTTTCATTATTTCTGGATTCTCTTTTAAAAATGTTTTGCTGGCTTCTAAACCTTGGCCTAATTTTGTATTTTCATATTGCAACCAAGAACCAGCTTTTTTGACTATTCCGTATCTTAAGCCAGTATTCAAAATATCTGCAAATTTAGAAATCCCTTCATTATAATAAATATCAAACTCAGTAGTTTTGAAAGGAGCAGCTACTTTATTTTTAACAATTTTAGCTCTAATCCGGCTGCCAATAATTTCATCCCCGTGTTTAATTTGGGCTATTCTTCTTAAATCTATTCTAGCTGAAGCATAAAATTTTAAAGCTAATCCTCCAGGAGTTGTTTCGGGATTGCCAAATCTTTGGCCTATTTTCATTCTGGTTTGATTTAAGAATATAACTGCGGTTTTAGTTTTAGCTACAATTCCAGACAATTTCCTTAAGGCTGAAGACATTAATCTAGCCTGAAGGGCAATTTGAAATTCTCCCATTTCTCCATCAATCTCTGCTTTCGGGGTTAAAGCTGCTACTGAATCTATAACAATGGCATCTATTTGGCCTGATCTAATTAAAGTTTCAACAATCTGCAAAGCCTGTTCTCCAGAATCTGGTTGAGAAATTAATAAATCTTCAATGTTTACCCCAATTCTCCTAGCATAATCAGGGTCTAAAGCATGCTCAGCGTCAACAAAAGCTCCTACTCCACCTTTTTTTTGAGCTTCAGATAAAATATGCAAAGCTAAAGTAGTTTTGCCTGAAGCCTCAGGACCAAAAATCTCAACTACTCTGCCTCGAGGAATTCCGCCCACCCCTAAAATTAAATCTAAAGAAATTGCACCAGTAGGAATAACATCAATATCAACTGCTCTTACCTCTTTTAACTTCATAATTGCTCCCTCGCCAAATTTTTGTTTAATTTCTTCTACCGCCTCTTCAAGATTCTTTTCCTCTAGTTTTGATTTAATTTTCTTTTTAGCCATATTTATTTAAAAATATAATTCTCTTTTGTTAATGTCAAATTTTTAACCTTGATTATCCATATATACCTCCCTAGGTTTAGCTCCCTCCCCTGGCCCCACTACTCCTTTTTCTTCTAATATATCAATCAATCTAGCTGCCCTAGCATAACCAATTCTTAATCTTCTTTGTAAAAGAGAAGCTGAAGCTTTTCTAGCTTCAATTACCACTCTTTTGGCCTCTTCATAAAGTGAATCTTCTTCACCATAACCAAATTCTTCTTTCGCTTTCTCGGGAGAAAGGGTTAGTTCTTGAATTAAGTTGGGAGAAGTTATTTCAGAAACTTTTGATTTTGACTTTATCCAATTTACTACTCCTTTTGTCTCTTTCTCTGAAACATAGGGCCCCTGAATTCTTTTTGGTTTTGCCACTTCAGCAGAAATAAATAAAAGATCTCCTAAGCCCAAAAGTTTTTCTGCTCCAGCCATATCTAAAATCGTCCTTGAATCGACCTGAGAAGCTACCTGAAAGGCAACCCTAGTTGTAATGTTAGCCTTAATTAAGCCGGTAATTACTTCTACTGATGGCCTCTGGGTAGCCACTACCAAATGAATTCCTACTGCCCGAGCCATCTGAGCTAATCTGACAATTCCCGCTTCTACTTCCCGCCCCTTGGCTGCCATTAAATCGGCTAACTCGTCAATAATTAAAACAATGTAAGGCAGGGGTTCGGCTTTATTTTTTAAAACTATTTCATGGTAATTGACAATATCTCGAGCTTTAACTCCTGCAATTAGATCAAATCTTCTTTCCATTTCTTTAGTCAGCCACTTTAAAGCACTAATGGTTTGATCGGCATTAT
>CAZBBD010000033.1:0-5988 GCA_964490315.1 uncultured Candidatus Saccharibacteria bacterium | reverse complement strand
TTAGGAACTGATAAGTGCTGAAAGCATCTAAGCACGAAGCAGGCCCCAAGATTAGGACTCATAATTTCCTCAAAGAACATGAGGTTGATAGGCTGCAGGTGTAAGTGCGGCAACGCATTAAGCCGAGCAGTACTAATAAATTATTAAATTTTCTTGCCCCGTAGTGAAAATTTGACTGCCTTTGATTCATATTTTATCTTATAAAAAGTTTGTCAAATTTCTACTATGGGTCTTGGATAGTAATTAATAGTCATAATAAAAGGACGTTTTAGTGGGGGCTATACTGGTATTGTCCCACCTGTTCCCATTCCGAACACAGAAGTGAAATATACCAAGGCCGATGATATTGAGTTTCTCGAGAAAGTAGGTAGCTCCCACCAAAACGCCTTTTTAAATAAAAAATCACCCATTAAAGTGGGTGATTTTTTAAAGCCTACTCAGTTTCTTCTTCCCATTCTTCGCTTTCTTCTTCTGGCATTTCTTCCTTTTCCGGTGTTTCTTCTTCTAAAGTTTCCTCCAAATCTTCTTCATCTTGACTAATAAAAAGAGTAGATAGTTTGTCTTGAACCATAGACAATTTAATATTTTTTCTTTAAATTGCCTCGACCTTTTTATTTGCTTTTCTCATTATATTTAGCCAAAAACCTCTGTCAAGCCCTGCACCAGATGGTGCAGGGCAAGCTCCAAAAAATATGATATAATGAATTCAATGAAACTATCTCCTAAATTAAAAATAAGCTTAATTTTACTCTTACTGATAACCTTCCTCGCTATTATAAATTTGACTAGTTTCTCAAAAGAGATTAAAAATTTTTTTTATATAATTTCTTCTCCAATTCAAAAAAAACTTTGGGAAGTAGGGGATAGTACGTCTGATTTTTTCGAAGCAGTCAAAGAAACAAAAAATTTAAAAAGAGAGAACGAAGAACTCAATTTGAGAATTCAAGAATTGTTAGCAGAGAATATTTCTTTAAAAGAATTAACAAAAGAAAATGAAATTTTAAGAAAAGCTTTAGATATCGGCTTAGAGGAAAATTTTAAACTGGTTTTAGCAGAAATGATTGGAAAAGATATTTCTCAAGATTTAATTTTAATTAACAAAGGTTCAAAGGATGGTATTTCAGAAAATCTTCCAGTAATTACTGAACAAAAAGTTTTAGTTGGAAAGATCAGTGAAATTTACAAAAATTTCTCAAAAGTAATGCTTCTTACAAATAAAGAAAGCTCTCTTAATGCCAAAATTCAAAATTCAGAAAGCATTGAAGGAGTAATAGAAGGAAGAGGCAATTCCAAGCTTTTACTTAAACTCATTCCCTTAGATAAAAAAATTCTTAAGGGAGATTTGGTGATAACTACTTCTTTGGGAGGAGTTTTCCCTGACGGACTTTTAGTAGGTGAAATTGAAGAAGTTAAAAAAAGTGATGTTGAATCTTTTCAGAAAGCGGAGGTAAAACCCGTTTTTGATATTAAACAAACAAAAGAACTATTTATCATTACTAATTATCTTCAATAAAACTGAGTATTTTAATGATAAAGAAAATTCTAATTTTAGCTATCATTTTCTATGTTTTGGTTCTATTTCAAAGTAGTTTTTTAGTCCATTTTCCAATAGCTGGAGTAGTTCCTAATTTAATTTTTATTTTAGTCGTTCTTTTAATTTTTTTTAAGGGAACTAAAAAAGATACTGCTATGGTTAGCGCATTTATTGGCGGATTTTTTTTGGATGTTTTCTCTGAGAATTTTATTGGATTTTACATTTTATTTTTTTTAGGTTTATCTATTTTAATAAAATTTCTTTTAAAAAGGTATCTTCGTTTAAGAATAAACCCTAAACTCTAAATTCTTAATCCCATAAATGGAAAAATATCTTAAAAATAAGAAAATTAAAATAAGATTTAAAGAAGATATTGAACCCCAAGAAGTTTTTTTAGACAAACTTGCTCAAAAAAAAGAGAAAGAATTTGCTCTTTCAGAAAAGAAACTGGAGATTCTTCTTTTTAAAAAAGTTCTTCAGGGATTTTTGGTTTTTTCCTTTTTATTAATTTTTATCCTTTTTGTTAGAACTTTTCAAATACAAATAATCCAAGGTAAAAATTTTTCTGCTTTGGCTGAAGAAAATAAATTTATAATCCAGCAAATCCAGGCAGCTAGAGGGGTAATCTATGACCGAAATTTCAACCAGTTAGTTTTTAATCAACCAAGCTTTGATTTAGTTTGTCGAAAAAACGAACTTTCTCCTAATGAAAATGAAAAATTAAAAGTTTTGAATGAGGTTTCTTCAATTCTTCAAAAAAATGATAAAAATTATAAACTCGAGAATTTAAAGCAAAAAATTGAAGAAAGTAGGGGAACTTCGGTTTTAATCTCTGAAAATCTCTCTCGCCAGACCTTATTAATTTTAGAAACAAAAATCTTAGAGCTCCCCGGTTTTCAAATTAAAAGAAATTGGATTAGAGATTACAAAGACGGTGAAGTGTTTAGCCATTTAATTGGTTATACTGGAAAAATAGCTTCTGAAGAGCTAAAGACATCTGAAAATTATTCAATTTCCGATTATGTGGGCAGGGATGGTTTGGAAAAATCTTATGAGAAAGTTTTAAGAAAAAACTCTGGAAAACTTAGAATTGAAAGAGATGCTTTAGAGAATGTTATTTCAAAAGAAATAGTCTCTCAACCAGATTCGGGGAAAAGTTTAGTATTGTATTTAGATTCTGAATTACAGAGAAAAATTGAAGGGGAACTTCAAAAAGGTCTTGAATTAGCTGGAGTAAAAAGCGGGGCAGCGGTAGCTTTGGATCCTAAAACCGGAGGAGTCCTGGCTTTAGTCAGTCTTCCCAGTTTTGATAATAATCTTTTTAGTGAAAAAATATCTTCAGAAGAATGGGAAAAAATTTATAATAATCCTTCAAAACCTTTTTTTAATCGGGCTATTTCTGGCCAGTATCCACCCGGTTCTACTATTAAACCTTTAATTGCCTCAGCTGCTTTAGAGGAAAAAATAATTTCTCCCCAGAAAAAAATTAATTGCAAGGGATTAATTGAAATTCATAATCAATATAATCCAGAAATTATTTATACATTCCATGATTGGGAAACTCACGGCTTAACCGATATAAGGAAAGCTCTTGCTGAATCTTGTAATGTATATTTTTATACAATGGGAGGAGGATATAAAGACCAGCCGGGTTTAGGACCTTCTAAAATTGAAAAATATCTTAAAATTTTTGGCTGGGACAAAATTACTCAAATTGATCTTCCTGGAGAAAAACAAGGTTTAATTCCTTCTCCAGCCTGGAAAGAAGAAAATAAAGAAGAAAGTTGGTGGGATGGGGATACTTACCATCTTGCCATTGGTCAGGGAGATATTTTAGTTACCCCCATTCAGATAGCAGTTGCCTTTTCAGCTATAGCTAATGGAGGCAAGTTATTAAAACCCCAAGTTGTCCAAAAAATTGTTGATAAAGATAAAAACTTGGTTGAAGAAATTAAACCAGAGATTATTCGGGAAAATTTTATTGATCCAGAAAATCTTCAAATAGTTAGGGAAGGAATGAGGGGAGCTGTTACTTATGGTACTTCAACAATATTAAATACTTTATCGGTCAACGCAGCCACAAAAACTGGAACTGCTCAGACCCCAAAAAAAGATTACTATCATAACTGGATAACAGTTTTCGCTCCTTATGAAAACCCCGAAATAGTGTTAACTATTGTTATGGAAAACGTCAAAGGATTCAGGGCAACAGTTACACCGGTAGCCAAAGCAATTTTAGAAGAGTATTTCGCTCAGGAATAATCACTCGCCATTTGTCACGAAGAGACAACAATCAATTTCCCCAGCGAGGAAATTGTTGTTCGTTTCTCGGCCTCGCTCTTCCGCCTTTGGCGGAAACCCTGCCCGCTCGGCCTCCGAAGCGCTCTTCTTAGTCAAACGGCTCGCTCCAAATTTCCAAAAATTGCTTTCTTCATCTTTAATTTATTGACAAATTTTGTATTTAAGATAAACTGAAAATAGCCTCGCAGAGGCAAAAATATAGTTCTTTGTACAGGGGGTATAAAATGGGGATAGAAGCTCTTAGAGGAATGTTTGTTGAGGGGGATATATTGAATATTGAACCAAATAAGCCTAAATTTGGAAAAGACCTAACTCAGAAATTTGCTCTTAAGTGCTCGAGTAATATCAGAATTTCTAATGGATTATTTTACACAGATGAGGAATGGGAAAAGAAAAGAGCAGAATTATTAAAAAAGCCCCTTCCATAAAGAAAAGAAAATAGGTAGATGTAGAATCTGGCATCTACCTTTTTGTTTTGACCTCTTTTTAAAAATAAAGTAAAATAAAAATATCTATGGCTACCATTGGTGAATTAAGGAAAATTAGAATAAAAAAACTGGAGGCAATTAGGAAAGCCGGACTTTTAGCTTATCCTGAAAAAACCAAAAGAACTCACAAAATAGCTGAGGCCCTAAAAAATTTTTCTAATTTAGGACGGACAAAGAAAGAGATAGTTTTAGTAGGCAGAATTAAATCTTTAAGGGAGCACGGCGGATCAACCTTTTTTGACATAGAAGATGGTGCTGCTAAAATTCAAGCTTTTCTGAAAAAAGATAGAGTGGGGGAAAGAGGATATAAATTTTTCTTAAATAATGTTGATATCGGCGATTTCATTGAGATTAAAGGGATTTTATTTAAAACCAAAAAAGGAGAAAAGACGATAGAGGCAGCTGACTTTAAAATATTAGCTAAGTCTTTATTGCCTTTACCTGAAAAATGGCACGGTTTAAAGGATATCGAGGAACGATTTAGAAAAAGATATTTAGATTTAATTTTTAACCCCGAAGTTAAAAAGAAATTTGAAATTCGTTCAAAAATTATAAAAGAAATTAGGGAATTTTTAGAAAAAGAAGAATTTGTCTCAGTAGAAACTCCGATTCTACAATCAATTTATGGGGGAGCTAAAGCTAAACCCTTTAAAACTCATTTAAATGCTTTAGATATGGATTTGTATTTACGAATTTCACCTGAATTATATTTAAAAAGACTTTTAATCGGCGGTTTTGAAAAAGTTTATGAAATTGGCAGGTGTTTCAGAAATGAGGGAATGGATAAAGCCCATAATCCAGATTTCACTATGCTCGAATTTTATTGGGCTTATCAAGATTACAAGGGTTTGATGAAGTTTACTGAAAAAATGTTTGAAAATTTACTTAAAGAGATATTTGGAAAATCGGAAATCGCCTATCAAGGCAAAAAAATTAACTTTAAAACCCCCTGGCCCAGAATTGAATTTTCTCAAATTTTAAGGAAATATACCAAAATTAATTTAGAAGAAATCCATCCGGAAGCCCTGAAAAAAGAGGCTGAAAAACTGGGAATTGAAACCGAAAAAGGCGAAGAAAAACCAGAAATTGCCGATAAAATTTATAAAAAATATTGCCAACCAAAAATCTGGCAGCCAACTTTTATTATCAATCATCCTTTGGGAGCTTTTCCTTTGGCAAAAAGCGCTGAGCGAGATTCCAAAAAATTAGCTAATTTCCAATTAGTTATAGCTGGTTGGGAGTTAATTAATGCTTTTTCTGAGCTTAATGATCCAATAGAACAAAGGAAAAGATTTGAAGAACAAGAGAAGTTTTTCAAAGCGGGTTTAGAGGAAGCTCAAAGAATGGATGAAGATTTCTTGGAAGCTTTGGGATATGGTATGCCTCCAGCCGCCGGCTTTGGTTTAGGAATTGATAGATTAGCAGCTCTTTTAACCGACTCCCATTCTTTACGAGAAGTAATTTTATTTCCGGCCATGAAACCACATTAGCTTATGTTAGACATCAAATTTATAAGAGAATATCCCAATAAAGTTAAAGAGGGCGCTCAACACAAAGGAGTCAAAGTTGATATTGATAAACTTTTAGAATTGGACGAAAAAAGAAGAAAATATCTTAAAAAAATAGAAGACTTACGCTTCCAGCAAAACAAACTTGGGAAAAATG
>CAZBBD010000032.1:0-6094 GCA_964490315.1 uncultured Candidatus Saccharibacteria bacterium | reverse complement strand
CTGTTTTTTTTCTTTTACAAATGGCCCGACAATATTTTTTATTGATTGTTCTGCCACAGATTTAAGCGAATTAAATATTTAATTCCCCCTTTTTCACTTTTTTCATCCCTTTTAAATGAATTAAAACATAAAAAATAGTGCCCTTATTTTTTTCTGATTTAAACCAAATTTTAGCGCCAACTTGTTCTAAAATCGATTTAACAATATAAAGCCCGAGGCCAGCACCATCGGGTTCTTTTTCTGTTATATTGTCCGCCCGAAAAAATTTAGTGAATATTTTCGGCTGTTGAGACTTGGGAATACCATATCCATTATCTGAAATTTTAATAAGTACATTGGCTTTTTGTTTTTTAATTGAAAGCTTAACCATCCTTCTCTTTGAAGTATATTTAATAGCGTTAGAAAGTAAATTCTGGAAAACAATATATATAATATTGGGATCGGCATTAATATTTGGTAGGTTTTTATCGTAATTCCTTACTATTTTTAATTTTTTCTTTTTAATTATTGGCGAAAATTCATTAAGTGCGTCATCAGAAATTTTTGTAAGATTTATTAACTTTGGATTAATACTGAAAGTGCCAAGCTCTATTCTTGAAACATTTAAAAGAAGATTTGTTAATTTTACTAAATGCTGGTTGGCAAGATAAACCTCTTCTAAGTATTCTTTTTGTTGATTATTGATTTTGCCTGCTTTCCCTTCAAGGAGCATCTCAGAATACCAGTTCATTATACTAAGCGGCGTCCGAAGCTGGTGTGAGGCAAGTGAAATAAATTCACTCTTGGCGCGGTCAATCTGTTTGCGCTCAGAAATATTTTTTGTTATAGCCATAAAACCCATAGGATTGCCAGACGAATCCCGGATTACGCTTGCCGAGAGTTCTGCTGGAAACTCACGGCCTTCTTTAGTCAAGAAAGTATATTCTATATCATTCATGAAGCCTTGTTTTAAAGTTTTTTCCATGTTTTTTGACGCCCTCTGCCAATCTCTCCGAGCAATTAAATCAAAAGCTTTCTTGCCTATCAATTCTTCCTTTGTAGAAAAACCATGCATATTCAATGTTGCTTGATTGCACTTAGTTATCTTGCCACTTAAATCGGTAACCGTAATAGCAGCAGGAGAGAACTCAATGATGCTTTGTAGTTTCTCTCTCGATTCATATAGGGCCTTCTCCATTACTTTTCGCTCACTGACATCACGACACACCCCTCTACTCCCTATATATTTGCCATCAGCGTCATAAACAGCAACAACCCTTGTTTCACAGTAAATTTGTTTTCCATCTTTTCTTTCCCAAATGGATTTAAGATTAATTTTCCCTGTTGTAATTAGCTCTTTCAATTTTGGTTTGAAATTTTTTCTCACTTCTTCTTTGTTTAAAACCTGGGTAACATGCATCCCAATCATTTCTTCTTTAGAATATCCTAAAGTTCTAGCCATTACTTCATTCACATAAGTAAAATTTCCATTTTTATCTGCAATATGCATTAAGTCAGTAGCAGTTTCCATAAAAGTTCGGAATTTTTCTTCGCTTTCTTGTAACTGCTCCTCCACCTGTTTGCGCTTGGTAATATCTCTTAAGATGGCTAAAGAACCAATAACTTCTCCATTTTTTATAAACGGTGAGGCATTTATCTCAACTACTAACTTATTCCCATCTTTATCAACTCCTTTTATCTCGTAGGGGGCGGATTTTATTCCTTTTAAGGTTTTTCTAAAATATTTAGCGATTCTTCTCCTGCTTTCAAGGCCAATAAATTTAAGTTTCTTAAAGTGGTGTCCCTTTATTTTTTGGGGACTAAATCCAGTTAATCCTTTGACTGCCGGATTAATATCAGTAATCGTTCCTTTTTTGTCGAGGATTACAATAATATCTTTTGCGTTTTCAGATAAATTTTTGTATTTTTCTTTAGCTAACTTCATACTCTCACTCTTTTTTGTCTACCATCCTTGATGCCTATTTATTCTATCACGCCCCGGGATTATTCTCAAAACAGGGCCTAAGAAGGAGTTTTGGGCAGCAACCTTTACTTTAAAATTCAACAGATTTATTTATTCGGAAAGGTATCTAATTTTTTTAATTTTATAAATTGTCGTTGTTGGGAAAGAAACTACAACCTTGTCGCCAACTTTATGACCCCAAAGGGCTTTCCCAACGGGAGATTCATTTGAAATTCTTCCAATAGAAGGGTTTGCCTCTAGGAACCCAACAATTTCAAATTTATCGATTTGGTCATTTACTTCAACAAAAACAATTGCCCCAAGATTAACTATATTTCTTTCTTCTTTTTGTGGGGTTTCAATTAATTCAATGTTTTTTAAAATGTTATTAAGCTCAGCTAATCTTATTTCACGTAAATCTAAATCTTCATAAAAAGAAAGGTATTCCGGGTTCATCTCGTCAGAATGCAAAACCTGCGGAGGATCTTCCCGGAGTTTACTAAATTTAATTTTCTTAAGGTTTCCGTATTCTTTTTTTATTCTATTCAAGCCTTCTTTGGTTAAGTAAAACTTTTTTCTTTCTAACATATTATTGTGATTGATATTTTTTGATGTATTTTTATTCACAGGAGCGAAAAATTTAAACAAAACGAGCCATGGATATAGGAGGGTTTTATCTATGGCACGTTTTATGTTATCTACCCTATATATTTACTTTCTCGGTAAATAATCAAATACTCCGTATATCCTTCCAATATTGGAGTTAAGATAAGATATAAATTCTCGGGTCATGTTCCAGGTTATATCTTACCTGTTTTTAAAATTTGATTTAAAAGAACTATTTTTATTATAAATTTTTAAAAATGAATTTTTTATGAAGTTGAAAATTTTTCATATTGTTATTGTTTTTATAGAGGATATTCAAATAAAAAAACCTCCAATTTTGGAGTCTTTTTGTGGCTAAGTACGTTCGGAAAAGAGGTTACCCATTGATTTTGTAACCCAGGCCGCGAGTTGTTTCCAATAATTTCTCCTGCTTGCCGTAATCTATTTTCTTTCTTAAATTCTTAATATGGACATCTACAACATTACTAAAAGAGTCGAAATCAAATCCCCAAAGATTAAATAATATTTGTTCCCGGGATATTACTTGGTTAGGATGACGCATTAAATATTCAAGTAAACTAAATTCTTTTAAGGTGAGGAAAATTTCTTTACTACTTCTGAAAACCTTTCTAGTTGCAGGATCAAGAATTAAATTCCGTACTTTTAGCTTGCCGGGCAAAGATCGTTTAGGTCGGCGCAAGAGTGCCTTTATTCTTGAAAAAAACTCTTTGTATGAAAATGGTTTGACGAGATAATCATCAGCGCCCCTGTCAAGACCGGAAATTATATCGTCGGTAGTGTCTTTTGCAGTCAGCACTAAAACTGGGATGGTTATATTTTGCTCTCTAATGTTTTTTAAAACCGTAAGACCGTCTTTTCTAGGTAGTATTAAATCAAGAACAACTAAATCATAATCGTTATGGTATGTCTCGATACGACGCTGACCGACTTCGCCATTTAGAACGAAATCAGCCGTAAAACCTTCTTTCTCCAGACCTTCTTTTAATGCCTTAGCCAATTTTTCCTCATCTTCAATAATTAAAATTTTCATAATTTGCGATCAATTATTAGCCCATGTTTATTATCCGTCCTTTAATGTATTATATCAAAACAAAAACCAGAGACAAAATATCATTAGGGTGGAAGCGGGTGACTCCCGAACTATGGCTTCGCCTACGAAACGAGTGAAAACCAGTTTTTATTGGGATTTAAAACAAAAAGAGACCGTTTGACGGTTGCCAGAAACGGTCTTTTTGGTAGATAACGTAATTTTTATTTTACATTATCTTTTTCATAAAGAAAGAGCTATTTGGTGATATGAGGTGAAATAAGGTCAGAACTAGAACCAAGAAAATGATCAAGATCTTCTTTCTTAAACATGTGATCACCTCGTGGGCCAACACGATATGCTTTTATTATTCCTTTGTTGGCCCATTTCCTTAATGTATTGGGATGAACACGAAGAGTTTGGGCTGCCGGTGTTATTGTTAACATTTCCCTCCTTTTCTTTTCTTAAAAACAGGTAAATTATAACTTTTAAAAATGAACTTTGCGTGAAGTTAAAATTTGTCATCTTAAAAGCGTTTGTTTCAGGAGCTTTTTGGGTTTACCAAAAAACCGCCTCCGCCGGTAGGCGGATTGGCGATTTTCTGAAGCCAACTACCCGGGTGGGACGATTTTCGAACCTTAAGATAGGAAGAAGTGTTTAAATATCCTGAAGTAGTATCAAAACAAATAAGGCATTTAATCAGTAAAGGCTAAGATTCCTGGGATAATGAGATTAATTCCAGGAAAAAGTATCAATATCCCCAACCATCCTGGTTTATGCCGAGTCTTAGCAATTTCCATCCAGACTATCACTATAAATATTAAGTTTACTAAGAGAATGAAAAAGAGGATCATCCACCAACCTGGCTTTTTGGCAATTTTACACATTAAATAAAAGTTTACAATTGGAATCCAGGCCATCCATTCATCTTTGGTGCTTGTTTTCTTAGCAATAATCATCAGAGAATATGAGAAATAAATATAAATTGCAATTGGTATTAATGATTCCATATCGTTAATCTTCTGATAATTTATTATTTCTTTTATTAATAATTATTATTTAATTGGTTAATTTCCGACCTTTTCATCTTCCCTTATTCTACCAAAAAACCACCCAAATAAATAGGCGGGAGATCGGAGCTCCGTCTACGGGACGATGCTGTGTCCTGAATTTATTGAAGGGTTAGAACCTGGTTTAAGGGCTTGACTTATTTAAAATAAGGAATATAATGATTATAAGCTATAGGTCGAAGTATCTTAGAGTAAGTCTTTAGTAATTTCAAAAAATTAGAGAAGGCGTAAATAAGTATAGCGGCTTAAGTGGTACAAAGGTCGCTTTTAATTTAAAGCAGAAGAACAATTCGTATGTTTAACAAATCTAATAACGGCCCTAAGAGAGATTTTGCTCCTAGGGAAATGTTCAAAGGAAATTGGAAGTGCTCTGAATGCGGAGCTGAAATAACCGAACTTCCTTTTGAACCATCCGGAGACAGACCACTCTATTGCAGAGACTGTCACGCCAAACGAAGAAATCAAAGTTTTGGACGTTAATCCAGAATCAAAAACCCCGCAAGAATTTTGCGGGGTTTTTGCTATTGTAAAACTAATCTTAGCTGGGAGTCGTGGACGATTTTCGAACATTTAGGTGGATAGATTTTATTGAGAATCCTGAGAAAATGCTGGACGATGTTCGAACCTGTTTGGCAAATAAAGAGGCCTCAGTTTTAAATTAGACCGAGGCCCTTCAAGATTTCATCATGTAGTATTCCGTTACTGGCCACAATTGAATCAGAAGATATGCTCCAGGGCTTGTTTTTCAGGTCAGTTACTTTCCCTCCAGCCTTCTCTACAATGAAGGCACCAGCAACAAAGTCCTCTGGAGCAGGATGAGGATGTATATAGGCAGAAATCTTACCGCTGGCTACTGCCATTAAAGAAGCAGTAGAGCATAGTCTTATCTGGGGCTTCATGCTAATTTCTGCCATCCTCGGAAATAAAGAAAGGGCTTCTTTTGACTCCTTCCCCCAATCTGTCCAGATTCGGGCTTCAGAAAGCTGACTTTCTTTTCTTACTCCCAAGGATATGCTACCCTTTACGATTATCTCGTTATGTTCCCCTACACCAACTGTCTGACTAAGAGCTGGTAGGCAAACTACACCAAGCTTGGTTTTTTGATTTTCTACTAAAGCGATGGAGACGCCCCAGAAAACATCCTGATCGAAAAAGTTGATGGTTCCGTCTAGAGGGTCAACCACCCAGATAGCTTCCTTACCTATCTTTAACTCTTCCTCATCCTCTTCTGAATAAATAGAAATTTGAGGAGTAAGCTTTCTAAGGTTTTTGACAATAAAAGAATGCGATTTAAAATCAGCGTCAGTCACAAAATCTTTTCTTGCCTTTTTTATTTCCTGAACATCCTTCTGAAAGTCCAAAAGGATCTGACCAGCTTTCTCCGCTATTTCTACTGCCTTTTGCAATACTCCTACACCATTCATTGTT
>CAZBBD010000031.1:0-6194 GCA_964490315.1 uncultured Candidatus Saccharibacteria bacterium | reverse complement strand
ACAACGTAAACCCACCAACCAAATAACTAAACGAAGGTAAACAACACGACGAAAACCACTACGCCCATTAAAAATAACAACAAAACTAAAACAAATCAAGAGAATTTAAAAAAATAAGCCCCCAAGAGAATAAACCTCTTGGGGGCATAGGAAGGGATAGGATTCGTCGCCTAGGGCGCCTGGATTTTCTTTGGCGTTTTGCCTAAGGCGGGTTCCCTCTCTGGCGTGGTTAGGTGCGGCTTTTAATGATCTGCTCCGCTTCTTCAACCAGGGGGGTTGTAGAAGATGTCTTCTTTTCCAGGTCAGCAAGAACCCTTTTAGCTTCTTTCAATCTCTCTCCAGCGATCTGTGATTTTCGGAATACTACCTTTCCTCCCATGTTTTCCCAGACTTTGTCCTTGTTGTTTCGCCAGTGGGTCTTTCGGGCTTCATCTTCAACGTCAGGATCCATGATGATTCCCTCGGTCCTTTTCTCAAAGTCCCGATCGAGGATTTCAAATTGCTGTTGATCACAGCGTCGCAGTTCCTCCCTGGCTTGCTCCAGGAGTTCTTCTAACTTTGGCAATCCGGCGGTTATCTTTTCCACTAACCATTTCTCAAATGTGGGTGGTGTCTTCCTGCCCAGGGCGACTCGAGCTGCCTCTTGCAGGTATTGCTGTTTGCATTTGAAACAAACAGCAAAGTTTTTTCCTTTTTTTAACCCATTGCAGAGCGGGCAAGGAACCGGGTTTTTATTTTCCATTTTCTAACCTCCTTTATTTATTTCCTATCTCCTATCTCCTATTCCCTATATTTATCAAAAGAACACATTATATTATATATCAAATAAAAAATCTGTCAAGTTCAGACAGATTTCAATTCTCTAATTTTCTAATCCTTCATTCAATTAACTTTAAGCCCATCCTGTGTTCTTTTGGGTCAATTTGTAAAATCTGGAAATTATAGTTTTTATTAATTTTTAATTTTTCTTCCATTTTAGATTTTGTTCCAAATTCTGAAATATGACAAAGTCCCTGAATTTTTGAAGTAATTTCAACAAAGACCCCAAACGGATTGAATTTAGTTATTTTCCCTTTGATAATATCTCCCTTTTTATATTTTTTTTCGATATCTTTCCAGGGATCTTTTTTTAGAGCCTTTAGAGATAAGGAAACTTTATCATTAGAAATTTCAATAATTTTTGCTTTGACTTTTTGGTCAACCTTAACTATTTCAGATGGGTCTTCAATTACCTGCCAATCTAATTCAGAAATATGAATTAAACCTTCCAAATTTGAGGTCTGCGAGGCGGGAGGGTGCGGTGGGCGATTTGTAGTCTTACTGAAATTTATAAATGCTCCAAAATCAGTGATGCCGGTAATTTCTCCCTCAACTACATCTCCCACTTTGTATTTTTTTAAAACCTCTTTTATTTTTTTAGTTTCTTTCGCCTTCTCAGATAAAATTAATTTTTTTGCCTTTGGATCTAAATCAAAAATTTTTACTTTTAATTCTTTTCCAATAAATTTTTGAAGCTCTCTCAAAATCTTTTGAGTATCAGCTCCCTCTACTCGAGGGTAATTTAGAGGAGACAATTGAGAAACTGGCAAAAAGCCCGGAATTCCTGAAACTTCTGCCAACAGCCCTCCTTTATTTGCTCCCAAAATTTTGATTGTTAGAATTTCTCCCGCTTCTTTTTTTTGGTTCAAGGTTTCCCAAGTTAATTCATTAGAGGCCTGGCTTATCGATAACTCAACATAACCTTCCTCGTTTTCCAGGTTTGTTATTTTAGCAAAAATATTATCTCCAATTTTTACCGCTTTTAATTTTTCTTTAGCTTCCTGAAATTCTTTTCCATAAATTATTCCTGTTCCAAAAACACCGAGGTCTAAAAATAGAGCAGAGCGTCCTCTATTAATAACTTTTCCTTCAATAATTTCCCCAGCCTTAGGAGGCTTAGAAAGATCATTTTTTGTTTGATTATTTTCCTTCATATTTTTCTAATTTATTCTATAATAGTTTTTTAAATTTTTCAACCCCGCACCAAATTTTGGTGCGGGGTCAACCTTGAGCCAGAAAATAATTTATGATAAAATAATTTAATATGCAAATTATTTGGGAAGGGCAATCTTGTTTTCAAATAATTACCAGTCGGGGAAAAGAAGAACCGGTAAATATTGTTATTGATCCATTTTCTGAAGAAATTGGCCTTAAGCCTCCTAAGCTTGAGGCCGACATTTTATTAATTACCCATTCCCGCTATGAGCGCAATAGCACTAAAGCAATTTCTGGCAATCCTTTCATTATTGATAATCCCGGAGAATACGAAATAAAAGAAGTTATCATTCAAGGGATTCTATCTTGGTACGATGTCTCTCTTACCCGAGCGATAGCGAAAGGTGGAGATGAAGCAACAGCTTCATCGACTGGCAAAGAGCATGGCCAAAATACAATTTATACTATAGAAGTTGAGGGGGTGCGAATTTGTCACTTAGGAAATTTAGGACAAAAAGAGCTAACCTCTGAACAATTAGAAAAAATTGGCAATATTGATATTTTAATGATTCCAATTGGAGGAATCTACACAATTTCAGCTAAAGAAGCGATGAAAATAATGGCTCAAATTGAACCTAAAATTATTATACCCATGCACTATCAAATACCCGAGCGACAGCGGAGGGTGGAGATGAAGCGACAGCTTCATCGACTCCCAAAATTAAATCCGCCAGCTGGCGGAAAATTAGACGGCTTAGATAAATTTTTAAAGATGGTGGGAGTAAAATCAATTGAACCCTTAAATAAACTATCTATTAAAAAGAAAGACCTTTCAGAAGAAGAAGTAAAAATTGTTGTATTAAAGCCATAAGTCGATGAAGCTAAAGCTTCATCTCCATCTTCGCTTCCTTCGGAAGCTCGATAGTCGATGAAGCTAAGGCTTCATCTTCAGCCTCGGCTTAATAAATTAAGCCTCGCTTTATGAAGAATAATTTTACCCCTTCACCAAAATTTGGTGGGGGGCCTAAAAAAATAAATACAGAGATTGGTTATATCAAACCCCGAGAAATAACTAAAGAGATGAAGGAATCTTATATTGACTATGCAATGTCAGTAATTGTTTCCCGGGCTTTACCCGACGTTAGAGATGGCTTGAAGCCAGTTCACCGTAGAATTCTATACGCTATGTATGAAGATGGTTTACGGCATGATGCTAAATTCCGGAAATCAGCAACTGTGGTAGGTAGTACTTTGGGGCGTTATCATCCTCATGGTGACCAAGCTGTTTATGATGCATTGGCTCGTATGGCTCAGGGTTTCTCTTTAAGATATCCTTTGATTACAGGTCAAGGAAATTTCGGCAGCATCGATGGTGATCCACCAGCTGCTCAAAGATATACGGAGTGCCGTCTTTCAAAAATTGGCGAGGAAATGCTCAAAGCTATTGAAAAAAACACAGTTGATTTTATTGACAATTATGATGAAACTAAAAAAGAGCCAGCAGTTTTACCCTCGCCCATACCCCAGCTTCTTTTAAACGGTTCTCTGGGAATTGCAGTGGGAATGGCAACCAATATTCCTCCTCATAATCTTTCTGAAGTTTGTGATGCTTGTATTCATTTAATTGACCATCCCAAAGTCAATACCGAAGACCTTTTCAAATGGATTCGCGGTCCAGATTTTCCAACCGGCGGCCAGATTTTTGATCAAAAGGAAATAATTCAAACCTATTCTCAGGGAAAAGGACCAATTGTCGTTAGGGGTAAGGCAGAGATTGTAGAAGATAAAAAAGGGAAGCTTAGCATTTTAATTACTGAAATTCCTTATCAGGTTCAGAAATCTTCTTTGGCTGAGCAATTTGCTAATTTGGTTCAAGAAAAAAGGATTGATGGAATAAAAGACATTCGCGACGAATCAGACAAAGAGGGAATGAGAATTGTCATTGATTTACAGAGAGAAGCTTACCCTAAAAAAATTTTAAATCGGCTTTACAAATTTACAGATTTACAAAAAACTTTTCATTTAAATATGTTGGCTTTGACTGAAGGAATCCAACCTCGGGTTTTGAACCTGTCAGAGATTTTAAATTATTTTATTCTACATCGGAAAGAAGTAGTTTATCGTAAGATAAAACACGATTTAGAGAAAGCTAAAGAAAAGGTTCATATTTTGGAAGGGCTTCATAAGTGCTTGGCTAATATTGACGAAGTGATAAAAACCATAAAAAATTCAGAAAATCGGGAGATGGCGCAGAAAAACTTGATCAAGCGATTTAAACTAACTCAAATTCAAGCCAACGCTATTTTGGAGACAAAACTTTCAGCTTTAGCTAAATTAGAAAGGAAAAAGATTGAGGATGAATTAAAAGAAACTAAAGCTGAGATTAAAACACTTTCTGCAATTTTAAAGAGTCCCAAGGAGATAAAAGAAGTAATTAAAAAGGAGCTTAGCTCCTTAAAAGAAAATTTTGGAGATGAAAGAAAAACTAAAGTTTATATTCAAAAAGTGGGAGAAATTGCTGAAGAAGATTTAATTCCCCAAGAAGAGACAATTATTACTTTAACTCAAGGGGGTTATATCAAAAGAATAAATCCAAAGACCTATAAAATTCAAAAAAGAGGAGGTAAAGGAATTTTGGGAATGAAAACCCTGCAAGAAGATATCGTTGAGCATTTCCTTTCAGCCAAAACCCATGACGACCTGCTCTTTTTTACTAATTTCGGAAAAGTTTTTAAAACTCCGGTTTATGAAATTCCAGAAGGAACCAGGGTAGCCAGAGGTCGGGGGCTTTTAAATTTTTTAGAAATCTCTCCCCAAGAAAAGGTTTTATTTCTAATTCCTTTTGGCAAGGAAGACCAGGATTTAGGGATAAACTTTATGGCAATGGTTACCGAAAGTGGTATAATTAAAAAAACTGCAATCAGTGAATTTGAAAATGTTAGAAAATCAGGATTAATTGCTATATCTCTTAAAAAAGATGATCTTTTAAGAAAAGTTTCTAAAAGTACCGGTCAAGACGAGGTAATTTTGGTAACAAAAAAGGGACAGTCTATTAGGTTTAAAGAAAAAGAAATAAGAGAGATGGGAAGGTCGGCTGCCGGAGTAAAGGGAATTAGGTTAAAGAGAGGAGATAAGGTGGTGGGAATGGATATAATACAACAGGAAACGGGAAACAATAAACAAGAAGCAGGAAAACGAAAAGAACATTTGTTGGTGGTGACAGAAAACGGATTTGGGAAGAGGACTGATTTGGAAGAATACCGATTGCAGGGAAGAGGGGGTTCGGGAATAAAAACTGCCAATATTACTGCTAAAACCGGGAATTTAGTGGCTTCTGGAGTTTTAGGCGGGGATGAAGAAGATTTAATTGTGATTTCCCAGAAGGGTCAGGTGATTAGAACCAAAATTAATTCAATTCCCAAACTGAACCGAGCTACTCAAGGAGTAAGAATAATGAGATTAGAAGAAGGAGATAAAGTAGCCTCAGCCACTTGTATTTAAATTATTAATTATGGAAGGCTTTCTTAATCCAAATGAAGTTTTAAAACAATTAAGGCTGAAAAAAGAGATGGTAGCTGCTGATTTTGGTTCAGGTAGCGGGGGCTGGGTCATACCTTTGGCAAAAGAGTTAGAAGAAGGAAAAGTTTATGCAATAGACATATTAGAGGAGCCCCTGTCGGCCTTGAAGTCCAAAGTCAATTTAGAAAAAATTTTTAACATTGAACCTATTCAAACTGATATTGAAGCAGGTTCAAAGCTCTTAAATTCTTCTTGCGATTTAGTTTTAATGACCAATCTTTTATTTGAGTGCGAGAATAAAAAAAGAATTTTGGAAGAAGGGAAAAGAGTTTTGAAACCGGAAGGGAAGATTTTGGTGGTAGATTGGATACTGGATGCTCCAGTGGGCCCAGGAGAAGGAAGGATTTCAGCGGAGGAGATTAAAAAAACAGCCAAAGAATTAGGTTTAAAACTGGAAAAAGAATTTGAAGCTGGTAGTTATCATTACGGATTGATTTTTTTGAAATAATTATGGTAAAATAAAAATAGATTATATGAAAAAGTTTTTTATCCCTATTTTCGTTGCCGTTTTGTTTTTGGGTATTTTTGGTTTTACAGAAGCTTCTTTTACAATGGAGGTTGAGCCGGAAAATGAAGCAAAAGTTGGAGAGGAGGTAGATGTAACAGTAGTTACGCCCAAATTATCCCAGGTTAAGGATACC
>CAZBBD010000030.1:0-6701 GCA_964490315.1 uncultured Candidatus Saccharibacteria bacterium | reverse complement strand
GAAAGAGTTCTATTTTCTGCTTGATAAATGATATGAAAAGCTAAATTCTTTTTCCCCTCGGGAATTTTATCTCCTTCATAGATATCAAAAAGATCAATATCTCGAATTAATTTTCCTCCGACAGCATTAATTTTATTTAAAACTTCTACTACTTTTACTGTTCGGGGAACTAAAACTGCTATATCCCTGACAGCTGCTGGGTAAGGAGAAATCGGCTGATAGATGGTCTCTTCAGAACAAAGCTTCTGCAACTTTTCAAAATCAATATTAAAAGCTGTTACCTTTAAAGAAATTTTTAAATCATCCAAAGTTTTTGGACTAATTTGGCCTAAAAATCCGATTTCTTGATGATTTATTTTAATTTCTGCACATTCCTTAGGATTCCAAATTGAGGTTTCTAATTCTTTAGAAGTTGGCTTAAAAGTATCATACCAAACATTACTAATTCCTAATTTATTTAAAAGCAAATCTACCGCACCTTTTAATTGGTAAAATACCTCACCAGTCATTACTCCGGTAAGCATTCTTTTTTCAGTTTTTTTATTTTGAAGTGTTTTTCCTAATTCAAAAATTTTAATTTCTCCGAAATTTTTCTGGTTTTTTTGAATGTTTTTTAATAGATTCGGAATTAAGCTTGGCCTCAAATACTTTTGCTCAATACTAACTGGATTTTCTACTTCTATGACTTCTGATTTAAGCTGATGTAAATTGATATCTTTCTCGCTTAAAAATGAGTAATTATAGACCTCAATGAATCCAGCTTCTTTTAAGATATTCTTAGTAAGGTCTTCCCAAAAAATCTCTAAATTTCTTTTAGGAGGGATTAAAGAAACGGTAGGAAAAACTGAAGGAATTTTTTCAAAACCTGTAATTCTTCCGATTTCTTCAATTAAATCTTCGGGTATATTAATATCTAATCTAAAAGTAGGCACTCCAACTTCTACATATTGGGGTTTCGCCTTGACAATTTGGAAACCTAATCGCTTAAAAGTATCTATAATTTCTTTTTTTGATATTTTTCTACCTAATAAACTTTCAACATAATCTAAATTCATTTTAATCCTCTTTGGTAAAGCTTTTTTAGGATAAAAATCAATTAAACCTTTGGATGTTTTCCCTTTGGCTATTTTTTGAATTAAATAAGCTGCTCTATTAATTGCTGTCTCGGTTAAATTAGGGTCAATTCCGTGTTCAAATCTCCAGGAAGCATCAGTTTTTAAATCTATTTCTTTTGAAGTTCTGCGGATTACTTTCGAATTAAAATTAGCTGATTCCAAGACTATAATTTTTGTTTTTTTATCAACTTCGGGAATCTTTCCTCCTTTAATTCCAGCAATAGCTATTGGGTTTTTGGTATCAGCAATCATTAAAATGTCTTCAGTTAAATCATATTTTTCTTCATCTAAAGTAACAATTTTTTCTCTTGGTTTAGCAAACCTAACCACAATTTGTTTAGGATTTAGGATTTGTGATCTGGGATTTACGCTTTCGAGTTTATCAAAATCAAAAGCATGCAAGGGTTGACCGGTTTCTAACATTACATAATTAGCAATGTCTACAATATTACTAATCGGTCTTAATCCACAGACCCTTAGCCTTTCCCTAATCCATCTTGGTGAAAGTCCTACCCTAACATCGGTGATTACTTTAGCTGTATATCTTGAGCAGGCAGCTTTATTTTTAACCTCAACTTTAATAAAATCTTTTGCCCTCAATGTTTTATCCTCTTTAATCGTCGCGGGCGGTTCTTGATAACTCAAACCGGTTATAGCTGCTATTTCTCTAGCAATTCCTTGATGAGAAAAGCAATCCGGACCCCTATTTGGTAAAATATCGATATCTAAGATTGACTCTTGACCGCTAACTTTTGACTTTTGACAAGTGGCTTCAAAAGCCTTCATAGTCAAAAGTTCAGCTAATTTTTCTGGTTTGGGTAATTTAGCTTTAAAGAAAGATTGTAGCCAATTATAAGAGAAATTCATAAAATTAGAACTGGTTTAAAAATCTTAAATCGCCTGAATAAAATAAACGAATGTCATTGATTTTGTATTTCATCATTGCTAATCTATCTAATCCCATACCGAAAGCAAATCCTTGCCAATTTTTTGGATTTAAACCTGAATTTTTTAATACATTTGGGTGAACCATTCCTGCTCCCATCATTTCCAACCAACCAGTTTGCTGGCAAGCTGAACATCCTTTTCCTCCGCAATTTAAACAAATCATATCTACTTCAAAAGAAGGTTCAGTAAAGGGAAAATAGCTTGGTCTAATTCGAATTTTAATTGGTTTCTCAAAAAATCTATTAAAAAATTCTTGAATAATTGCTTTGAAATTGGCAGCAGAGACATCTTTCCCAACCATTAATCCTTCCACTTGATAAAAGTTAATTTCATGAGAAGCATCAGTTGCTTCGTGACGAAAAATCCTCCCCGGAATAATAATCCTTAAAGGAGGATTATTATTTTCCATAAACCTGATCTGAACCGGTGAAGTATGGGTGCGCAAAAGTAATCCATTTTTTAAATAAAAAGTGTCCCATAAATCTCTAGCTGGATGATCTTTGGGGATATTTAAAGCATCAAAATTATACCATTCCTTTTCCATTTCTGGGCCTTCCACTACCGAAAAACCTATTGCTTGAAAATTTTCTTCAGTTTTTCTTTTAACCAAAGTTAAAGGATGCAAATGACCTAAAACCGGCTTCTTGCCAGGTTGAGTCACATCAATCCATTCTCTTTCTTCAGTTTTTTTCCTTACCTTTTCTTTTAAATCTTCTACTTTTTGATTAACTTTTATTCCTAAAAAATTTTTAAGCTGGTTTGCTTCTTTGCCAATTTTTACTCTTTTTGCCTTTGGCAATTTTTCTAAGGAACGCAAAACCTGGGTAAGTTTTCCCTTCTTCCCTAAATATCTTTTAAAAATTTCATCCAATTCCTTCAAATCTTTAACTGAGTTAAGGTCTTTCTGAGCCTGTTTTTTAAGCGGTTTTAGGTTAAATTTGGCCACATTTCTATATTCATTTTACCTTAATTTTAAGTAAAAAACAAGCTGTGGATAACCCAAATAAAAAGTCGCTGAATTCTGAATTCAGCGACCGCTGTATTTTTGAATCTTAAACTATCTGATGCGCCTTGATCTCCTCCTCTACGGCTTTAACTGCTCTTTTTGGCCAAAGTCCCAGCTCTCCAAAAGCAAAAGTTAAATCAAGAAGTCGATAAGCCACAACGATCTGGGTGAAACCTCGCTGCTTCATTAGTTGAATACCACCCTGCTGCCGGTCTACAAAAATAAGACTGGGCATATCTAAGACAGGATATCCGCTCTCGCCGAGTTTGTATTTAGCGTCAAGCTTAGATGTCCCATCAGTCACCACGTTGTCGAGATCCCAATAAGTATGGAATTCTGGCTGGGGAAAACCATTTACCCAGGTAGGATGAATACCATGAGTCTTTAGTACTTCTTTCATCACCCGATGGCAAATAAAACATTCATTAACGCGGATGTTTTCGGCATAACTCACCATACTAGCTGCTTGCGCTATCGCTGTTCCTGCTGTAGGAATCCCAATTAAACAGGGCTGTTTATCTTCTGGTAAACTGTTTTCTTGTATTGAAATGGCGGTTTTGCGACCAATAAGCCACTCCAGATCCGGATGGTCAGTAATGTCTTCTCTTCCAAAGACATAGATGTGCGTACTAATTCCTGATTTTAAAGTAAAGGGAGAATCTCTCCATTCGATGAACTTATATTTAGTCATCAGCGGCAAAAGCTCCAAATCTAGTTTATTAAAAATCTGTCCTGACGGGACTTCCATCTTTCACCTCCTTGAATTTTTAAGGAGCTAAGCTCCTTTATCGAAATTATCAAATTTTAAAAATTTGTCAAATAAAACAGCCCGCGCGAAGCGCGAGCGAAATCAAAAATTCTTTTTAAAATAAGTTTAAGCTAATTTTATCTAGCGGTCGCGACGGGATTTGAACCCGTGATCTTCTCCGTGACAGGGAGACGTGTTTCCCAGGCTACACTACGCGACCGGGTGCCGGTGACAGGAATCGAACCTGTGACCTTGTCCTTATGAAGAACCTGCTCTAACCGCTGAGCTACACCGGCATTTTTATATCTTTCGTTAATCCCACAATCCAGCCATTAATTTTTCTTCTTAACTTAGTTCCCTGACAGACCGTTATTCTTAGAGTGCCATGGTGGGCATCAGAATTTAGATAAACTTTCTTAACTCTGCTTTTTATTAAGACCGTTTTATTAAATTGACTTAATGAAATCTTGGTTAATTTAGACCAATAATTCTCTACTTCTTTCGCTCTATTTTTATGAATTTTATTAATTTTAACTTGGAGAGCAAATCTGTCATCTGTAATTTTACAAACTTCTTTAAACCATTTCAACATAAATAAAACCATTCGAGGATCAGAATTTGTAAACCCAACCTGTTCTCCACCCGAATATGTGTATCCCTCACTCCAATACATTGCTACCCCACCGATAAAAAGATCTCTCCTGGTAAGTTTTCCTATCTCTTTTAAGCCTTCTTTTCTTAATCTTGTTACCTCTTCTATCCTTGTTTTTCTTATTCTTTCTAAAAATTTCATTCTTCCTTTATAGCTTCCGGATTCTTGTCTTTTGGCTAACCTTTCAATTTGCTCTGGGCCAAGTTGAATATTTCGGCACCACGAACTAACAGTACTTTTAGCTATATTTAACTTCGCGGCAATTTCATTTATACTTCTACCTCTTTTGCGTAGTTTAAGTGCTTTATTTTTTTCTATAAATCTAGCCATGAACCCACGATAATATATATTATTTAATTATACCGTGAGTCCAAAAATATAGCAATGTATGTAATTCTTGTTGCGGGGGCCGGAATTGCACCGACGTCTCGAGGTTCTTTAATATTAACCATTTGTTACCAAATGGAATGGACTATCCCATCTCCCCTTCTCTTAATTAAAAGGAGGGGGGGTTCCCATTATAGTCTCTGAACCTTCCTGCCAAAGTTTTGTTTCGCAAAATTTAGGCGGGCTTGGCTGCCGATTGTCGAGCACATAACAATTTTATGTGCTCGGGTTTCCAGCAATTTAGGAAATTTTTCCGCGAAGCGTTACCGCCCCGGGCCACAAGATTTTATGGGCCTCGCAAGATACTACTTCTCCACCCCGCGATGTTATTATATCTGATTTTCTAGTAAAAATCAATCAGAATGCCTGTAAATTATTAAGAGCCTGTTCGTAAATGCTTAATGCTTTTTTGGCTGTATCTAAAGTTAATATGTAATCGGGATCATGAACAACATTATTGCGAATTTTATGAGCCTCCCGAACTTGTTCAATATTGGGAAGAATGGCTGAAGTTAATTTCTCTAATCTCTCTCCTAAAGTTTCTCCGGGATAGCCCATTCTTACTAAAATATCATCTACCATCGAATCCGCTTCAATAACTGCTAATTTGTATTCGGATTCCAGGCCAGTATCTAAACGGCTAATAATTTTATTCCACTGTTTAAGAATTTTTCTTACCCCATAGGGCCGGTAAGTGAAAATCTCTACTAAATCTTCAACGATAAGCCTTTTAATCCAATTACTTCTAATTAGAAAGAAAATAACGCCAATTAGAAAAATTATTGAGAAAACTATAAAAATAATTTTAGAAATTGATATTCCTTTAATAAAACCAGGAGAATTGATGAAAGAAATTATATCATTCATATTTTTTCAAAAACTTGGCCTATAGCTAAAATTTTATCCTCTTCAAACGGCCTTCCAATAATTTGGAGGCCAACCGGTAGATGATGAACCTGACCACAGGGCAAAGAAAGGGCGGGTAATCCCACCAAATTAACGGAAACAGTATAGACATCAACTAAATACATAGAAAGGGGGTCTTCAATTCGTTCCCCAATTTTGAATGGTAAAAATGGGGATGTCGGAGTTAAAAGGCAATCTACTTTCTTGAAAACTTTTTCAAAATCATTTTTTACTAAAGTTCTGACTTTTTGAGCCCTTAGATAATAAGCTTGATAATAACCAGCGGACAAAGAGTAAGTTCCCAACATAATCCTTCTCCTCACCTCTTCTCCAAACCCTTCTCCCCTACTTTGCAAATAAACATCTAATAAATTACCGGTTGCTGGTTGCTGACCACCGGCTACTGAATAACCATACTTTATCCCATCATATCTAGCCAGGTTAGCTGAAGCTTCTGAAGGATTAATAATATAATAAGCAGGTAAAGCATATTCAGTATGGGGCAAACTAACCTCTTCAATTTTAGCTCCTAAATCTTGGTATTTTTTTATCGCCTCTTTTATTACTTTCTCTACCTCAGGATCAATCCCTTTAGTAAAATACTCTTTTGGAATACCTATTCGTAAATTTTTAATTTTTCCGCCCGAGGCGGACCAGCCTTGGGCTGGCAATTTCCGGTTTTTAATTTTAGGTATTTCGACACTAGTAGAATCCATATCGTCCCGACCCTTGATAGCCTCAAAAACAATCTTACAATCCTCAATAGTTTTTGTCATTGGCCCAATTTGATCTAAAGAAGAACCAAAAGCAATTAAACCATAACGAGAAACTGCTCCATAAGTTGGCTTTAATCCTACCGTTCCACAAAAAGAAGCTGGCAGCCTGATTGAACCGCCGGTATCCGAACCTAAAGCATAAATACACTCATTAGCAGCTACA
>CAZBBD010000029.1:1860-6711 GCA_964490315.1 uncultured Candidatus Saccharibacteria bacterium | reverse complement strand
ATAGCCAGATTTATTGATTCCTAAACTAGCAAAAGGAATGTTAGAAGTTCCGGTTTTCCCGGCAACATAATAACCATTAACTTTGGCTCTTTCAGCATAACCGTTTTCTACTGAGCTAACCAACATTGACGTTAATTGATCAGCTATTTTTTTAGAGATTACTGAATTATTTTGAATTACGGGTTGAACCTCAATTTCCTTTCCATTACTAATAATTTTCTCGGCAAGATGAGGTTTTATTAATTTTCCTCCATTGGCAATAACACAAAGAGCTCTAACTATCTGAATAGGAGCCATTTCAATTCCCTGGCCGAAAGAAGCAGTTGCAAAATTTATTTCAGCTCCCCTTTTCAATTCTTTGTTTTGAGAAAAAACCTCTCCCTGTAGATCAATATCAGTTAGTTCAAAAAGTCCAAATTTCTTAATATATTCTAAAAAAACCTGATGGTCAACCTGTCGTTCAGCAAATATTGCTCCAGTATTAATTGACATCTCTAAAACCCCGGTCATTGTTTTTTCGCCCCAAACTCTTTTATTATAGTTATAAATAGTGTAGCCATCTATTTTCTCAAAACCTTTATCAATATAAGTAGTTTGGGGAGTAATCTTTTTTTCTTCCAAAGCAACAGCCATAGTAATTGGTTTAAAGATTGAGCCCGGCTCCCAAATTTTTTGGACTGCTCCATTTTTAAAAATCTCTAAATTATCAATTTCTGAATATTGGTTGGGGTTGAAGTTGGGGAAATTGGCTAAAGCCAGTATTTCCCCTGAATTAGGATTAATTACTATAATTTGGCCCCCTTCGATGCCCAAATTATCTTTAGCTTCTTTTAATAATTTTTCAGCCATAAATTGAGTATTTAAATCAAGGGTTAATATAATATCAGAGCCATTTTCAAGCCCATTTCCTCTTAGAATCTCGTCATAATAACCCTCTATTCCATATTGTCCCTCCCCGTCTTCGCTTAAAAATCCAATTGCTTGGGAAGCTAAAGATTCTTGTGGATAATATCTCCTATTTTTTTGGGAAAGATAAACTCCGGACAGATTTAATTCCTTAATTTTTTCAATTTCTTCTTGGGTTAAATTGATTTTTATCTCTTGGTAAAAAGAGTCTTTTTTAAATTTCTCTAAAAGAAAATCCTCTTCAAGGTTGAGGGTTTGGCTTAAAGCGGAAGCAGCGTTTTCTTTGTCTTTGATTTTAACAGGAGAAACAAAAATAAAATTGGTTAGATAATTTGTAGCTAATATATTCTCTCCGTCTCGAAAAAAAATCTTACCCCTCAGAGGAGAGGGTGTTTCAAAACTGTTTTGCTGACCAATAGCTAAAGCTTTATAAAAATCTTTATTGAGGACTTGGATAAAAAAAAGCTTACCAATAATGGTTGCTCCCAAAATGAGAATTAAAATAAAAATTAAATTTAGTCTACATTGGTTCATTTTGTTGCCACCGAACTTTCTATAATACGAATATATTTTACATTACCTGCTTTTTTAAAATTCTGTTCCTTCACTAAACTATCGAGATTAGCTAAAGAATTCGTTTTGGCAGAATTAATTTCTAAAGCTTCGTTTTCTCTTTCTAATGAGGCTAATTTATTTTCATAGCCCTTTAGAGAATAAATTTCTTTAGTAAAACTGTTGATTTGGAAGACATAAAAGACAGAAAGAGCCATTATTGAGATCAAACCTAAAATCCAGAAAGATTTTAGACTTACCTGTGGAAATTTTGGTAAAATTATTGCTTTTTGAGGAATGGTATAGGTAGTCATGTTTCTAGTTTTATTGCTGACCTTAATTTGGCAGATCTTGAGCGAGGATTAAATTTAATTTCTTCCTGAGAAGGGCCTAAGGGCTTTTTAGTTAAAGCTTTAAATTTTTTTTCTTCTTTTAGAAAATTCTTTACAATTCTGTCTTCTAAAGAGTGGAAGGAAATTACGCAAACTTTGCCTTCCGGCTCCAGAACCTGTAAAGTTTGCGGTAAAACCTTTTTTAGGTTTTCCAGTTCGTCATTCACCGCGATTCTGAGAGCCTGAAAAGTCCGAGTGGCAAAATGAATTTTTCTATATTGATACCTAATTGGAACTGCTTTTTTAATAATTTCTACTAATTGAAAAGTGCTTTTAATTGGTCTTTGTCTTCGGTGATTTATAATTTCTTTGGTAATCCTCCCTGCGAATCTTTCTTCTCCGTAATCTCTCAAAATTTTCTCGATTTCAAATTTAGACCAAAAATTTACGATTTTTTCAGCAGTAAGCAGTTGCTTTTGAGGATTATATCGCATATCCAGGGATTCATTTCTTAAAAATGAAAACCCTCTTTTACTTTTTTCCAAGTGCCAGCTCGACATTCCTAAGTCGAATAAGGCTCCCGAAATGTTTTTAAAATTCTCTCTCTTCGCAATTTCTTCCAAATTAGTATAAGAATCGTTCACCAACACCAGTCGTTGTTTAAACTTCCACTTTAAACATTCCTTCTTTAATTTCTGGAAGAGCTCGGGATCTAATTCAATCCCCAAGACTTTTCCTTTGGGTCCATTTTTTTCGAGGATGGCGGTGGTGTGGCCTCCTTCTCCAATGGTTGCGTCAACGAAATTCTGATTTGGTCTTGGGTCAAGATATTTTATAACTTCCTTTTGAAGAACTGGAATGTGCATAAATTAGATACTTAGATACCAAGTTGCTCTGCCATTTCCCCCACTGTCTTTTCTCTCTTTTCTTTATATTCTTCCCATCTCCTCTCATCCCAAATTTCTATTCGATTAGAAAGACCAATAATTATCACGTTCTTTTTCAAGAAAGAATATTTTTTAAGGTGGTCGGGAATTAAAACTCTCCCCAATTTATCAAGAGCAATATCAACCGCTCCAGAAAGCATAATTCGAATAAAACCTCTGGCGTCAACTTGGCCAGCCGGTAAAGATTCTAATTTCTGAGATAGCTTTTGCCACTCTTTTAAAGGATAAATTACCAAACAATTATCTAATCCTCTGGTTAAAACTGCTTTTTTGCCCAAAGCTTGACGAAATTTAGTTGGAATAGCCAATCTTTTCTTTTCATCTATTGAATATTGGTATTCGCCGATAATCATAGTTATCCACAAATTTAGGTAGTTATTCCATAGTTATCCACAATTCCCCACCTATCTTCTTTTTACCCCACTCAAGACCATAAGTCAATCTAAAATAAAATATCTCTAAATCTTGATAAAATCTGGATATTATCCACAGTTAATCCACAGATAAGATAAAACCGCCTAAAACATAGGCGGTTTGTATAATTATAATATTATCTTAGGTATCTATAGAATTTAGATAGTTTCCTGGATATCTTCTCTTTCAATTTTCTCCTGCCTTCTTTTACGGGAGAAGAGATAAATTCCGAGTAAAACAAGAATGATAATTAATAAAATCAGACCTATCCAGAAAAGATTTGGGTTTTCGCCAATAACAGTAGCTATTCCTGCCATTGCTTTAGTGAAAATTACTTTATGAACTTCAATGGTTGAATAATCGGTAACTGGATGGAAATTACTACTATAAGCTCCAACTCCATTAAACAAATAAGCAGAGCAGTAACTAAAGTCATCTTTAGGGTTAATTTTTGATTTAAAAGTGATAATTTTAGATTCGCCAGAAAGCAAATTTCCAATATTTATACCACTAATAATATCCTCTTCAGATTCCTCACCGTCTATTTTTAAATCATTAATATAACTCATCTTATTGGGTAAAAAATCAACAATAATTATATTCTCCACAGCAATCTTTCCGGTAGAAGCAATATTAATCTGAAATTCAATTTCATCAGAAGGATGAGCTAAAATAGAATTTTGCCATTCGGTTTGATTTTGAGTTAAGTTCCTGGCTAATTTTTCCACTGCTAAAGTTGGTACCTTTTCTTCTTCGGTCACCGGTGGAGTAACGGGCGGGGTAATTGGGGAAATTACATTCTTTACTAAAACCTCCGCTAAATCAAAAGCATTTAATCCCTTATCATCAGTGACGGTTAAACTGCAAGTAAAAGTAGCATCAGCATTAACTCCGCGAGCAATATAGAGAGCGCGAACCCTATCAGTAATAAATAAACGACCTCCTTCACATAACCATTCATAAGTGATTGGGTCCCCATCTGGATCATACGAGCCTGAACCGTCTAAAATTACTGCTTCTAATTCATTAACTTCTTTATTCTCTCCGGCATCAGCCACTGGAGGATTATTTTCTTCCTCTTCCTCTTCTTCTTCTCCAGCCTCTACGTTTTTAACTAAAACTTCCATTGAATCTGAATTCCTCCTTGCTCTCTTGTCAGTGACGGTCAGTGTGCAGGTGAAATAGGTATCCTCTTCTACCTCAAGAGCAGTATATTCTGGTTGATCAACAGTAGAGTCAGACAATTCCCCTTGTTCGCAAGACCATTCAAAGGTGAGCGGGTCTCCATCGGGATCGCTTGAATTTGAACCATCTAAAGTAATTGATTCTAATTCATCAACTTCTTTGTCTTCTCCGGCATCAGCAACAGGAGGATGATTAATTGTGGGAAGGCCTCCGCCGCCTCCGCAGATAAATTCAAAATTAGCTTTAACAGAATAATCACCATCCATTGTAATAGTAGTTGAAGCTGAATTAACGTCAGCCATGGCACTGGTGTCTCCGGTCCAGTTGACAAAGTTGTAGCAACTATCAGTAGAAGCTACTAAATTAACTACCTGACCGGCATCGTAAGTAAATGTTCCTTCGCCAGGGTCAGTTACGCTTCCGCCTGAAGCACTAGAAATGGTTAAATTATATTCTCCAACTGATATTTCCTCAAAATTAGCAATAATAGAACAATCACTATCCATAGTAATAAT
>CAZBBD010000029.1:0-1760 GCA_964490315.1 uncultured Candidatus Saccharibacteria bacterium | reverse complement strand
ATCTGGAGTAGCTACCAAGCTAACCTCAGTGCCTTCATCGTAATCAAATTCTCCTTCTCCTGGAGTTGTTACACTGCCCCCAGAAGTACTGGAGACAATTAGAGTATATATTGGAGGCGGAGGAGGAGGATCTTGTGTTGGCCCTTGAGCTTGGGTATCAAGAGGAAAAACAAAACCAATTAAAGCAAGGGCAAATATAAAAACTCCGGCATATTTTAATATACTGGTTTTTTTAGTTATTAAACTTTTTATAAAATTTACTGCCATTTCCATATTTTTATTTAATTATTGTTCGTTAGTTTAGTTATTATTTGATCGTATTATTATGTATTTTTATATTTTAACAAATATATTAAAGTTTGTCAAGGGTTAATATTAAAAAAGGATTTGGGAGGGAAAAGAGATAATAACTCTATCCCTCCCAAAAATTTTAGTCGATGAGTTTGGCTCGGAATACCACGTGTCCCCAGTAATCCCAGCCGCCCTCAATGTCGCCGATACTGACTTCAATAGTAGTACCGGTGATAGTGGGAGTGAGTATAATAGTCTCGCTCCCTTGGTTTGGATACCACCAGGCTTTAATACCGGCAGTAGTATCGAACTTCAATCTTTGAGGCTCGCTAACACTGATTACCCCGTCACCGGTAACTTCTTGGGCATTGTCTGCCCAAATATGCCCGGTAGGGACAATTTGAGACAACGAACTCTCGGGGAAGCTAATCTTTACTCTGGTGTTTTCTGCTATACTCCCTTCATGACAATTGTGATAATACAGGCAGAACCCAATTGTGTCTCCGGGATCTGCCTCTACTTCGGTGTCCCAACTGTCCCCCTTGTTCAGATTTGCAAGCCGGATAGTCGGCTTGTCGCCGGGGCAGCTGTTAAATTCTGGCTCAACGACATCCTCAGCAAAGTTGGCCACTATACTATAGTCACCATCCATAGTAATAGTGGTAGAGGGGTCGCCTGTGTCAGGTATGGTACCGGTATCTCCCGTCCACTCTACAAAATGGTGACAGGAGTCAGGGTCTGCCAGCAGGGATACTTCTGTGCCTTCCGGATAGGGGCCAAATTCCCCTTCACCTGGCGTGGTTACGCTGCCTCCTGAAGTGCTTGTAACGGTCAGAGTGTACTCTTCCGGCACATTCTCTGCAAAGTTGGCAGTAATAGAGTAGTCGTCCTCCATTTTGATTTTGGTGGAGGCGTCATAGATATTGGCTATATTCCCCGTGTCTCCTGTCCACTTAACAAAGCGATGGCAGGAGTCAGGGTCTGCCAACAAGGTTACGTTTGTACCCTCCAAGTAAGGGCCAAATTGCCCTTCGCCAGGCGTAGTGACGCTGCCGCCTACAGTGCTGGAAATAGTCAGGTTGTATCGGATAACCGGAGTTTCAGCAAAATTAGCTATAATACTGTAGTCTCCAGTCATAACAATAGTAGTATCAGCCAGGTTTGGATTGGCAACTGTGCCTACGTCTCCTGTCCAGTTAACAAAGTGGTAGCCTGAGCAAGGAGTGGCAATTAAACTTACTACCATACCGTTTAGGTAGGGGCCAAATTCCCCCTCACCTGGTGTAGTAACGCTGCCGCCTGCAGTGCTGGAAATAGTCAGGTCGTACCGGATCACTATATCCTCTTCAAAGTTAGCCACTATACTGTAATCACCATTCATAGTTATGGTAGTTGAAGGGTCATACAGATCGGCTATGGTACCGGTGTCCCCTGTCCATTCTACAAAATGGTGACACGGGGAAGCATCT
>CAZBBD010000028.1:0-6890 GCA_964490315.1 uncultured Candidatus Saccharibacteria bacterium | reverse complement strand
GATCAATAATTTTTCTATCTCGGGCTTATCCTAAATTAATTTCAAAACTTTTTGAATTAGAAGTTCCGGAAGTTTCTTCTGGTCAAGTTCAAATAAAATCTGTAGCTAGGGAAGCTGGCTTTAGGTCAAAAATTGCTGTAGCTTCAACCGAGAAAGAAATTGATCCCATTGGATCTGCTGTTGGACAAAGAGGAACCAGGGTAATGGCAGTGATTAACGAGTTAGGAGGAGAAAAAATTGATATTATCGAATATTCTGAGGACCCAGAAAAATATATTGCTAACTCTTTATCTCCAGCCAAGGTTTTAGAGGTAAAAATTATGCCCAAAAACAAAGCCTTAGCTATTGTTTCTGAAGACCAATTATCTTTGGCCATTGGAAAGGATGGCCAAAATGTTAGATTAGCAGCTAAATTAACTGGTTGGAAGATAGACGTCAGGAGTTCAGAGGAAAAATCTAAAAAAAAACAGTTAAAAGTCGATGAAACTAATGTTTCATCTTCACCTTCGCTTCCTTCGGAAGCTCGATAAATGAATAATTTATTTCTACCCATTATTATTTCGATTTTTAGTTTAGTTTTTGCCTTCTTTTTAATTCGGGAAGTAAGAAAAGCTCCTTCTGGCTCAGGAAAAATAATTGAAATTTCTTCAGCCATTAGAGAGGGGGCAGTAGCTTTTTTAAAAAGGCAATATAAGACAATAGGTATCGTTGCCATCTTTTTATTTTTTTTGCTCTGGAAATTTTTAAGTTTTAAAGCTGGGCTTGGTTTTTTAATTGGAGCGACAGCTTCAGCTTTAGCTGGTTTTATTGGAATAATGGTTTCTACTCAAGCCAATTCAAAGGTAGCTGAAGCTTCAAAAAGCGGATTAAGATCTGCTCTAGATTTATCTTTTAAGGGTGGTTCAGTTACCGGGTTTTTGGTAGTAGGATTAGGTTTATTGTCTGTTTCTGGTTTTTATCTTCTGACTAAAGACCTCCAAGCCTTAATTGCTTTGGGCTTTGGAGGTTCTTTAATTTCGGTTTTTGCAAGATTAGGAGGAGGAATTTATACTAAAGCAGCTGATGTTGGAGCGGATTTGGTGGGGAAAGTTGAAAAGGGAATTCCTGAAGACGATCCCAGAAACCCAGCTGCAATCGCCGACCAGGTTGGAGATAATGTGGGAGATTGTGCCGGGATGGCTGCTGATCTCTTCGAAACTTATGTGGTAACTTTAGTAGCGGTTATGGTTTTAGGGGCTTTAATCTTCCCTGGTTTACCTATAGCTATTTTCTTGCCGTTAATCTTAAGCGGATTAGCTATTTTAGCTTCAATTATCTCCACCTTTTTTATGAAATTAGGGAAAAACCAATCCCCCATTTCTGCCCTTTTTAAAGTTTTAATTATCGCTATAATTCTGTCTGCCTTTGCCTTTTTTCTAATCATTCATCAAATAGCCCCAAGTTTTGAAATGTCAACCATTAACCTTTATTTACCGGCTTTGGTTGGTCTTTTAATTGCAATTTTTATTTTTTTAATTACCGATTTCTTCACTTCTAAAAAATATTCACCAGTAAAATCAATTGCCATTGCTTCTCAAACTAGCCATGCCACTAATATTATTAGCGGGTTAGCAGTCGGAATGAAATCAACTATTTTGCCAGTGATTTTAATTTCAATCGGAGTTTTAATCAGTTTCTGGATGGGAGGAATGTATGGTTTAGCTATTGCCGCCGTTTCCATGCTTTCTTTAACTGGTTTGATTATCGCTTTAGATTCCTACGGACCAATTACTGATAATGCGGCGGGGATTTCAGAAATGGCTGGACTTCCTGAAGAAGCTAGGAAAGTTACTGACGGTTTAGACGCAGTGGGGAATACTACTAAAGCTACTACTAAAGGCTATGCAATCTGTTCAGCAGGTTTAGCGGCTTTGGTTTTGTTCTCTGCGTATACTCAAGAATTGTTTAATTTAGGAGCCAAAGTTCAATTTCTTTTAGAAGATCCGAAGGTTTTAGTCGGATTATTTATTGGGGGATTAACCGTTTATTATTTTTCAGCCCTGGCTTTAGAGGCAGTAGGAAAAGCAGCTTCAAAAGTAGTAGAAGAAGTAAGAAGACAATTTAGAGAAATCAAAGGACTAATGGAAGGCGAAGCTAAACCTGAATATAGGGAATGTGTTGACATTGTTACTAAAGCTGCTTTAAAACAGATGTTATTGCCTGCACTTTTGCCGGTAATTGTTCCTATTTTAGTTTGGTTTATATTAGGACCAGAGGCCCTAGGAGGAGTTTTGATCGGTAGTATTATTACTGGAATTTTTATTGCCATTTCAATGACTTCTGGAGGAGCAGCTTGGGATAATGCTAAAAAATATATTGAAGAAGGAAATTTAGGAGGCAAGGGTTCTTTTGCCCACCAAGCCTCAGTAACTGGAGATACAGTAGGTGATCCTTATAAAGATACAGCAGGCCCAGCTATCAACCCAATGATTAAGGTAATTAATGTTGTAGCTTTACTTATAGTTAGTTTTTTAGTATAATAATATAGTCAATGAAGCTAAAGCTTCATTTCCACTTGCGTTTTTATAAATAAAAACTTGGTGTATGAATTTAATTCCAACTGTTATAGAAAAAACCCAATATGGAGAAAGGGCCTACGATATTTATTCCCGACTTTTAAAAGACAGAATTATTCTTTTGGCTGGGCCCATTACCGATGCTTTGTCTAATTCAATTATTGCCCAACTCTTGTTTTTAGCTTCAAAAGACCAAAAGCGCGATATCAAAATTTATATTAATACTCCAGGTGGTTCAGTTACTGCCGGTTTGGCTGTTTACGATACCATGCAGTATGTTGAATGTCCGATTTCAACGGTTTGCGTTGGTTTGGCTGCTTCAATGGGGGCTACTTTATTGGCAGCTGGAGCTAGGGGAAAAAGATTTGCCTTGCCAAATTCTGAAATTTTATTACATCAGGTAGCTGGAGGGGTAACAGGAGAAGCAGTGGAAATTGAAATTACGGCAAAGCAAATTATTAAAATTAAAGATAAACTAAATAGAATTTTAGCTAAACATACTAATCAACCTTTAGAAAAAGTGGAAAAAGATACTGACCGAAATTTCTATTTATCAGCTTCAGAAGCAAAAGAATACGGAATTATTGATGAAGTGATAAAAACCAAAGAATAGAAATTTACTAATAGAAATTAATATTGAATTTTGGATGAATTTTGATAACTCCTTATAATTGAGTTATGTTAAATATCCAATTTCTCAAATCAAAATATGAATCAATTTACCCCCTTAATAGCGGGCATAATTGCTCTATTGATTGGATCGGTTCTTGGTTATTATGCCCGTCAGTCGATTGCCAAAAGACAACACGGAACCTTAGAAGAACAAATTCAAAGAAAAGTTTCTCGGGCTAAAAGAGATTCTGAAGAAATTTTAGCTCAAGCTAAAGAAAAAGCTAATAAAATTTTCGAGGCGTCCAAAAATGAAGAGGATTTAAGGAGAGGAGAGCTTCTGAAAACTGAACAGTTTTTATTAAAAAGGGAAAATATTTTAGATGGAAAGCTTTCAAATTTTGAAACAAAAGAAAAAGAATTTCAGCAAAAAGTAGAAACGCTTAGGGGAATTAAAAGGGCTTTAGAAAATTTACAAAAGGAATCAACAGAAAAGTTAGAAAAAATCTCTAAATTGTCTTCAAAAGAGGCAAAAAAGGAGTTGTTAGAAAATATTGAAAAAGAATATCAAAAAGAAATTTTAGAAAAGATTAAAAAATTAGAGTCAGAGGGCTGGGAAAGATTTGAAAGGAAGGCTAAAGAATTGTTAGCTATAGCCATTCAAAAATGTGCGGTTAGTCAAGCTCAGGAAATTACTACCACTCAGGTTTCTTTGCCCTCGGAAGACATTAAAGGGAGAATTATTGGCAAAGAAGGGAGAAACATTAGAACTTTAGAAAGACTAACCGGAGTCGAAATAATAGTTGATGAAACTCCGGAGGCAGTGATAATTTCTGCCTTTGATCCGATTAGGAGACAAATTGCTAAAACTGCTTTAGAAAAATTAATTCAGGACGGAAGAATCCAACCAGCTCGAATTGAAGAAATGGTAGAAGCAGCTAAATCAGAAATTAATTCCAAAATTAAAGAGGCAGGAGAGGCTGCAGTTTATGATGCCGGAATTTTAGGGTTAGATCCAAAATTAATTCAATTATTAGGAAGGCTGCGTTTTAGAACTAGTTACGGTCAGAACGTTTTACTTCACTCAATTGAGGTTTCCCATTTAGCTGGAGCCCTAGCTGTAGAATTAGGTTTAAATTCAACTTTAGCTAAAAAGGCAGGTTTATTACATGATATTGGCAAGGCAGTTGATTCTCAAATTGAAGGTTCTCATGTAGATATTGGAATTAAAATCTTAGAAAAATTTGGTCAAGAAAAAGAAGTAATTGATGCAATGAAATCTCACCATGAAGAATACCCTTACCAAAGTTTGGAAGCAGTAATTATTCAGACTGCTGATGCTATTTCTGCAGCCAGGCCAGGGGTAAGAAAAGACAACTTAGAGAATTATTTAAAGAGATTGGGAGATTTGGAAAATATTGCCTTAGGATTTCCCGGGGTGGAAAAAGCCTGGGCGTTACAGGCTGGTCGAGAGATAAGGATTTTTGTTAGGCCAGAAGAGATTGATGATTTGTCTGCTAAAAAATTGGCTAAAGAAATTGCTAAAAAAATTGAAGATGAATTAAAATATCCAGGAGAAATAAAAGTAAAACTAATTAGAGAAAGCAGGGTGACGGAATACGCCAAATAGAAAATTTTCAATTACCAATTCCCAAAACAAAAAACGGCTTTTCTAGCCGTTTTTTGTTGAAGCGGTAAAAAAGGAAATAAATTTCTTCTTTCGCTTCTCGTTCGCTTCGCTCCCTCGAAGCGGGTGATGGGAATCGAACCCACGTCACAAACTTGGAAGGTTTGAACTCTACCATTGAGCTACACCCGCACTCGGGGTACTCGGATTCGAACCGAGACTAAATCCTCCCAAAGGACTCGTGCTAGCCGTTACACTATACCCCGTTGTGCATATGCCTGCCTCGTAGTTTCCGCTGAAAGCGGGATACCATCGGGATTAATCATTTGTGCCACATCCCGCATCTTAAAATATACCCCTTTATTTTCCTTTAGTCAATTACCGAGCCCGCCACAGGCGGGTGAAGGTGAAGATGAAAACTTTATTTTCATCGCCTATTTGATATGCTATACTAAAGTTAGTGTTTAAGAAAATTTTAGCTCAACTAAATATTCTTGCCCAATGTAAAAAATATAGAGTTTCTTTTTGGCAGTGTCCCCAAATTATTATTTTAGTGATGGGAATAATAATTATTGGAACAACAGTTATTGTTTATTCAATTGGTGCTCATTATATTAAGGATCCCGGAACAATAGCCCTAATGGTGTTTGGGCTTACTGTTGTTTTATTCATCGTTGCCTTTATTATTATCCGGAGTTTTGAAAGATTAGCTGAAGCCAATAGGATGAAGTCAGAATTTATTAGTATTGTCTCTCACCAATTAAGAGCTCCGCTTTCTAATTTGAGATGGGCAATTGAACTTTTAATGTCGGGAAGGTTAGGTAAAATTGAAGAAACGCAGGTTGAATATTTTAAAATTTTAAGAGAAAATAGCTCCAGGATGCGCGAATTGGTTTCAGATTTGCTAATTGTTTCAAGAATTGAAACCGCTAGGCTTCCCTTAAGAGAAAAAGAATTTTCTTTAACTGAACTGATAAAAGAATTAATTTTAGAATTTAAGCCGGTTATTAGTGCTTCTAATGTTGAATTAAAATTTGAGCCTCAGGAAAATTTACCTAAAATTTTCGCCGATCCTTTTCAAATTAACTTAGTGATTGAAAATCTTCTGGATAATGCAGTTCGCTATACAAAAAGAAAAGGGAAAGTTGAAATTAAATTATTTAAAAAAGATAAAAAAATTTGTTTTGAAATTAAAGACAATGGAGTAGGAATTCCTAAGAGAGACCAAAAATATATCTTCCAAAAATTTTTCAGAGCAGAAAATATTCTAAGATATCAAACCCAAGGTTCGGGTCTGGGTCTTTATATTGCTAAATCTATAATTCAAAGATCAGGAGGGAAAATTAATTTCAAATCCGAAGAAAATAAAGGGTCGACCTTCTGGTTTACACTTCCAGTAAACCGCTAATAATAAACTAATTGGGAGCGAATAGTAAGCCAATATTTGTCGAGTTCGTTCACTTTATATTTGTTTAAGATTCGCTTTTGATTTGCGAGAATATATGAAACACATACTATTTATTGAAGACGAATCTGCTCTTCAAAAGACTGTTGGAGAGGTTCTAAAACAAGAAGGTTATGAAGTGATCCCGGCCTTAGATGGAGAGGTTGGATTAGAATTAGCTAAAGGGAAAAAGCCAGACTTGATTTTGCTTGATTTGATTTTACCAAAACTTCATGGTTTTGAAGTTTTAAAAAAATTAAAAGAAGATGAAGAAACTAAAGAAATTCCAGTTATTGTTTTAACTAACCTTGAAGGAATGGGAGATGTAGATAAAGCTATTAAATTAGGAGCAACAACTTATTTGGTAAAGGCAAATTATAGTTTAGAAGAAATAGCAGAAAAGATAAAAAAAATCATAGAGGAATGAGAGTAGAACCACAACAATTAGAGGCATTTCTTTTAGATGCTGCTTTAGTAACTAGGGCTCAATTTGAAACGGCTCAAAAAAAAGCTGAAAAAACTAAACAAAAAGTTGGTGATGTTTTAATTTCTGAAGGTTTGATTGCTCAAGAAGAGCTAATTAAACTGGAAGCTTATAGTTTAGGCATTCCTTTTGTTAATTTAGAAAAAGAAGTAATTCCTCACGAGATATTAA
>CAZBBD010000027.1:0-7027 GCA_964490315.1 uncultured Candidatus Saccharibacteria bacterium | reverse complement strand
GGAAAACACCATAAAGCCGATGAAGAGTATTATATTACCGTAGGTATGATTTTAAGCCTTGCTCAAAGAGCTTATCAGATATTCAAAAGTTCCGAAGCAATGGAAAAAAGACAGCTTCTAAACTTTTTACTTCGGAACTGCCAATTACAAGGCAAAAAGCTCCAATTTGAACTCAAAACACCCTTTAACGGGGTGCTTCAGGCTAACAAGTGTTCTAATCTGCTCCGCGGGTAGGATTCGAACCTACAACCTAGTGCTTACACCTAATCCTAATGTTTCCAAAAGGGGTGGACTATCTCATCACCCCTTAAAGGGGTGCGAGGCGCTATAAGTCTCTGAACCTTCCGAGCATATAAAACATTATGTGCTTGGCTTGGCTGCGGATTACCATACTGATTAAAGTTTAGGCTTCCCGCAATTCACCTCGTTTTTCAATCCGCCTCTCGGCGGAAAGCTGCAAAATATCACAGGCACCCGCGCTACCATTGCGCCACCGCGGAATAATGTGCTAACGCACAACTATAAACAGTAAACTATAAACTGCGAACTATTTTTGTAAAGTTTTACTAAAACCAATAAGCTGACTTACTAAATTTTCAGCTTTTGCCGAAAATTCATCCAGCTCATTCTTCCCGATACGCCCATCATCGTAGCATATATCGAAACAACTAACAATCTCATTAAGTGAAGTTTCTGATTGATTTAGGAAGTGAGCAAGGTCTTTATCGGTTTTTCTATAAGCTCCTTCGGCAATATTTAAAACAACAGAATCAAGTGCTCTTTTTAATTGAGAACCGATTTCGAATCTTTCTTCTTTTGGGATCTTTGGAAAGATTTGTTTAATAACCTCTCTTCTAAATTTTCGAGCATCTTTATAAATTTGCCATTCTCTAAATCTAAATCCCATTAGTTTAAAGTTTGAGGTTTAAAGTTTACTGTTATCTTAGTATCCTTTCAATTTTTTTAGAAAGTGGTGTTCTCTTATCCTTTCTAAGGCTTTGGCTTCAATTTGGCGAATCCTCTCTCGGGTTACTCCGAATACCTGACCTACTTCTTCTAGGGTATGAGTAATTCCGTCTTCCAAACCAAATCTCATTGATAAAATTTTTTGCTCTCTGGGAGTCAAATCAACCAATATTTCTTTTAATCTTTCTTGAAGCAGAATTCTGGCTGCGTCCAACGATGGAGCAGTTACTTTCTCGTCTTTAACGAAGTCGGCTAAAATACTGTCTTCTTCATCATCCCCCACCGGAGTTTCTAAAGAGATGGTTTCTTGAGAAATTTTCATAATATGGTGGACCTTGTCTATCTCAATTCCCATTTCAGCCGCAACTTCTTCAGGAAGAGGTTCTCTGCCCAAATCTTGCAATAATCTTCTTCTTACCTTGGTGTATTTAGACATAGTTTCTATCATATGAACTGGGATACGGATGGTTCTAGCCTGGTCAGCTAAAGCTCTGGTGATGGCTTGTCTAATCCACCAAGTAGCATAGGTTGAAAATTTATAGCCCCTTCTCCAGTCAAATTTTTCTACTGCTCTGAAAAGGCCTAAGTTCCCTTCCTGAATTAAGTCAAGTAATGTTAAATTTGGACTACGGCCTACATATCTTTTAGCAATAGAAACTACCAATCTTAAATTAGCTCGGGCTAATTTTTTCTTAGCTTCCACATCCCCTTTTTCAATTTTCTTTGATAATTCCTTTTCTTCGTCAGCAGTAACAAAAGAATAAGAACCAATTTCCTTTAAATATATCTGAATCGGGTCTATTTTTGCTTCTGAAGAAGACACTTTTAATTTTCCTTTTGGTTTTTCAGCTACCTCTAAAAATTCTTTGGCTTCTTTAACTTCAATTCCCTCTTTTTCTAAATTTTCATAAAGTTTTTCCAATCCTTTAATGTCCCTCTCAACTTTTGGGAAAAAATATAAAATCTCTGAGAAGGTAACAAAACCTCTCTGTTTTCCTTTTTCAACCAGTTGCTGAAACTTCTCTGGAAAAAAAACTTTTTTGGGCCTTCCCCGAGGAATTTTAAATTCCTTTCTCCTTTTTCGCTTTTTTCGCTTTTGGGTAAGTTGTGGCTTTTTCTTCTTAATCTTCCTCTTGGGTTTAGCTTGAGATTTCCTTGTTCTTTTTTTTCTAAGAACTCGCTTTTTTTTGGTTTTTTTTCTTTTTATTTTTTTCATAACTATTTTTAGGCAACTTCCAAGTCGCGAAGCAACTTGGAAAAATCATTAAACTGATGAGTTAGTTTTTCAGCTTCTTTAAAGTTTTTTTCTTTTTCAGCTTCTTTTATATCTTTAGAAATCTCATCTAATTTATTTTTAATTCCTAAAAGTTTAATTTCTTTTAAACAATTCTCAAATTCTTCTTTACATTGTTGGGTGGTGAGATTGTAATCTTCCGCCTCAGTTTCGGCCTTCAAGTAAAGATAATTAAAAAAATCAGATAGACCGGCCGGACCTTTGCCAAAATTAGGAGGATGTTTGCTTTTTAGATAAGTAAGAATTTGAGAAATTTTTGGAGTAAAAAGATTAAAATCTTCGTCAGAAAGGGAGTTAATCAAGGGTTCGGGATATTTTAATATTAAAGTAGTTAATCTCTCTTCTAAGAGTTCTTTTCTGGATTTCCGGCTGATTGGAGGCGGGCCGAGGGTGGAATTATAGTCTTCCATTATTGGAAATTCTAATTTTACTTTTTTCAATTCATCAGTTACAGCTTCCTCTTTCACTCCAAGAAGATTAGATAAAGTTTGAATCCAATGAGATTGTTCAATTTTATTTGGAATTTTTTTTATCACCGGCAAGAGAATTTTTGAGATTTCTTTTTTACCTTCAGGAGACTTAGGGTCTCTTCCTGAAAAAGCAGTTTCAAAATAAAAATTGAGGATGGATTTTGCTTCTTTCACTAATTTTCCCCAATCTTTTGGATTTTTAAAAATAATATCTGCAGGATCCAATCCTTCTGGCATAGTAATTACTTTTATATTGAAACCTTGAACCTGAGCTAAATCAATTCCTCTTTTAGTGGCCGTATTACCTGCAACATCCATATCAAAAGCAGTAAAAAGATTCTCGGAATAACGCTTTAGAATTCTTAATTGATACGGAGCTAAGGCAGTACCTAAAGTAGCCACTGCGTTTTCAAAACCAGCCTGATGAGCCGCAATTGCATCAATTTGTCCTTCAACTAAAATGCAGAAATCTTTTTTTCTAATCTCCAACCTAGCTTTATCTAAACCATATAGAATTTTACTTTTATCATAAAGTAAAGTGTTCGGGGTATTGATATACTTTGCTAAGTCTTCCGATTTAAAAATTCTACCACTAAAACCGGCTACTTGAGAGTTTAAGTCAAAAATAGGAAACATTATTCTTCCTCGAAATCTATCAAAAAAATCAGCGCTTTCAGATTTTATGGCTAGGCCAGCTTTCTCCATTTCTTCTTTTTGATATCCATTGGAAACTAAAAAATTAGATAAGCTCTGCCGGATTTCTGGAGCCCAACCAATTCGCCATTTTTTTATACTTTCTTCTGAAATCCCTCTTTCTAAAAGATATTTTTTAACTTCCTCGCCAGTTTTTGACTCAAGTTGTTTTTCAAAAAATTGAGTTGCTAATTCACAAACCTCATCCAGCCTTTGCCTTTCTGTTATCAACTCCGGAGGTTGCTTTTTCAATTGAACCCCAGCTTTTTGGGCTAAAATACGGAGAGCATCTCCAAATTCCACCCCTTCGATTTCCATTATAAATTGGAAAATATTGCCTCCTTTCGAACACCCAAAGCAATGCCAGATTTGTCTAGCCGGTGAAATAAAAAAAGAGGGCTTTTTTTCAGAATGAAAAGGACAAAGGGCACGATAATTTGCCCCAGCTTTTTGCAGTTTAATATAACTACCGATAACTTCTACAATATCAAGCCTGTTTTTAATTTCGTCAATTGGCGAAGAGATCATAGTAGAAATAGAGAAAATATGCTATACTTATAATAGTAAATTTATGAGAATTGCGCAAATTGCTCCACTGTGGATTCCTGTTCCTCCTTATACGTATGGAGGAACTGAGCTTATTGTTTCTTGGCTCACTGAAGAATTAGTAAAACGAGGGCACCAAGTTACTCTTTTTGCTACCGGCGACTCAAAAACCTCTGCCAGGCTTGTTCCGATCTGGCCGAAAAGTTTATGGAGAGCTAATCTTTCAATTCCTCATGCTGCGTTTTCTTTAATGTATGAAAAGCTCTTTGAAATGCAGGATGAATTTGATATTATCCACGATCACTGCGAATTTTACACTGCTCCTTATAGCAAATTCATAAAACCACCAATAGTAAGTACAATTCATCACCCTTTATACGAAGAAATAATCCAGTTATTTAAAAAGTTTCCTAAAATTAATTACGTAGCAGTTTCTAAAAATCAAAGAAAAAGCGCCCCGGGAATAAATTTTATAAAGACTATTTATCACGGGTTGCCTCTTCAAAATTATCCTTTTAATAAAAACCCTAAAGATTATCTTTTGTGGCTTTCAAAAATTACTCCCCAAAAAGGTCCAATAGAGGCAATAGAAGTAGCTAAAAAAACTGGCCAAAAACTGATTATTTCTGGAAATATTTTGAAAGAGTATAGAGACTATTTTGAATATCGGGTTCAACCATTAATTGACGGGGAACAAATTCAATTTGTTGGAGCTGTTAATTTTGAAAAAAAGGTTGAACTTTTTAAAAATGCTAAAGCTTTTTTATACCCTATTAGAAGACCAGAACCTTTTGGCTTAGTGGTTATAGAATCAATGGCTACAGGTACTCCAGTTATTGCTCATAAAGAGGGGGCGATGTCAGAGCTTATTAAAAATAACAAGACCGGCTTTTTAGTTTCAGATCAAGAAGAAATGGCGAGAGCAGTAAAAAAAGTAAATCAAATTAGTAGATTTGCCTGTCGAAGTCTGGTCGCTAAAAAATTTACTCTGGAAAAAATGGTTAATAAATACGAAGCTCTTTATCGTACAATTCTAAAAAAACAAAAAAATGAAAAATAAAAAGAAACTAAAAATAGCTCAAATCGCTCCTTTGTGGGTTCCTATTCCACCAAAAAAATATGGAGGAATTGAGAGAATTATTTTTTTTCTTACTGAAGAATTAATTAAAAAAGGACATGATGTTACTTTATTTGCCTCAGGTGATTCTAAAACTTCAGCTAAATTAGTCTCGGTCTATCCCCGAGGGTTGCTAAAAGATAAAATTCCCTGGACTGATCCTTTTTGGAATTTAGAAAATTTATCTGAGGTTTTTAAGAAAGCTAATAAATTTGACATTATCCATTCTCATTTAGATTTGTGGGCTCTTTTCTTCCAAGAACTAACAAAAACTCCTATAGTTCATACTTTTCATAATCCCCTTTATGTTTCTTCTATTACTGACCCTAAAAGAATTCCAACGCGTCTAAAAATGTTCGAAAGACATAAAAAGACAACTTTTGGATGTTTTATTTCAAAATCTCAGAAAAAACTCTGTCCAGTAAAATTTCCTAACAATTCTGTTGTTTATAACGGAATAGATACTTCATTATATAAATTTAATCCAAAGCCAAAAGATTATTTTGTTTGGGTTGCCAGAGTTGACCCCTATAAGGGAATTGAAAATGCAATTAAAGCTGCCAAAATAGCCGGAGTGAAATTATTGTTAGCCGGGAGATTGGACCCTAATAAAAAGAAATATTTTAAAAAGAAGATAAAACCTTGTCTCACTAAAAAAATTCAATATTTAGGTGAACTTTCCCAAGATAAACTTTCCGAGCTTTATAGAAATGCCAGAGCCTGCCTTTATCCTATAGAATGGCATGAACCTTTTGGATTAGTTATGACAGAATCAATGGTTTGTGGGACTCCGGTTATAGCTTTTGACCGAGGTTCAGTCCCTGAAGTAATAAAAGACGGTAAAACTGGTTTTGTTGTTCCTTTCTTAGATAAAAGAGGAAAAAAGAATATTAAGGGATTGGTCAAGGCTATCAAAAAAATTGACCAGATTAAAAGAGAAGATTGCAGAAAGTGGGTAGAAAACCATTTCTCTTATCAGAAAATGGTGGATGAATATGAAAAAATTTATTATCAATTAGTTAAAAGATGAAAAAAAAGTTAAAAATTGGCGTAATAATTGCTGGCCATTACACCTGTCCCCTGCCTAAGGATGTGATTTATGCTCCAGTGCTCATTGCTAAAACTGTGGCCGAGGGTCTAGCTAAAAATGGCCACAGGGTTTATTTTTTTGGCCCCAAAGGCTCAAAATTAAAGGTAACAAAAATTATTAACAATGGAGTAAAACCCCTTCATGGAATATCCGGAAAAAAAGAACTGAAAATTCTTTCCGACCCAAATATTAGGATGGAAGAACGAAGAAAAATTTTTAGCCTCTGGGATAAATATTTTATCTCTATAGCTTACCGCGCAGCTCTTAAAGGGAAAATAGACATTATTCATATCCATCCAGTTGACCGAGCTCTCCCCCTTGGTCTGGCCTTTAAAAATATTCCCTTAGTTTATACCCTCCATGATCCAATATATCCTTGGCGTCGAGATATCTTCCGAATGTTTCAAACTAAAAATCAATATTTTATTTCCATCTCTAATAATCAAAGAAAGCCTGCCCCTAATTTAAATTGGGCTGGAACAGTTTATAATGGTTTAGATTTGAAAAAATTCCCTTTCTCAGATAAACCAAAAAATCATTGTTTGTTCTTGGGAAGAATTTTGCCTAGAAAAGGAACAGCTGAAGCAATTTTGGCTGCAAAACTGGCTAAAGACAAATTGCTAATTGCTGGTCCTCTCCATGATACTTTTTATTGGGAGAAAAAAATTAAACCTAATTTAAATAAAAATATTCAATACATAGGAAACATTCCCTATGAGAAAACTTATAAATATTATGGAGAATCTAAAGTTCTCTTATGTCCTCTTCAATGGGAAGAACCTTTTGGTTTAACTTTTATTGAATCTATGGCTTGTGGGACTCCAGTTATAGCTCTTGATAGAGGTTCGGCT